>DATMTK010000123.1:0-8949 GCA_035564755.1 Devosia sp.
GATGCCCGGCCTCAGGGTCATCGCGCCATGGCGGGAGTGGGCGCTGCGCTCGCGCACGCAACTGCTCGACTACGCCGAAAAGCACCAGATCCCGATCGCCAAGGACAAGCGCGGCGAAGCGCCGTTCTCGGTCGATGCCAACCTGCTCCACACCTCGTCGGAAGGCCGCGTGCTTGAGGACCCGGCGGAGCCCGCCCCCGATTACGTGGCGCAGCGCACGGTCGATCCCGAGAAAGCGCCCAACACGCCCGAGATCATCACCGTCGGCTTCGAGAGGGGCGACGCGGTGTCGGTCAACGGCGTCAAGCTCAGCCCGGCGATGCTGCTGACCAAGCTCAACGAGCTCGGCGGCAAGCACGGCATCGGCCGGCTCGATCTGGTCGAGAACCGCTTCGTCGGCATGAAGTCGCGCGGCCTCTACGAGACCCCCGGCGGCACCATCCTGCTGGCGGCGCATCGCGGCATCGAATCGATCACGCTCGACCGCGGCGAGGCGCATCTCAAGGACGAGCTGATGCCGCGCTATGCCGAGATGATCTACAACGGCTTCTGGTACTCGCCCGAGCGCGAGATGCTGCAGGCCGCCATCGACCACACGCAGCGCTTCGTTGCCGGCGAAGTGAGCGTGAAGCTCTACAAGGGCTCGGCCAGTGTCATCGCCCGCACCTCGCCCAATTCGCTCTACTCGATGGACCTCGTGACCTTCGAGGAAGGCGCCGTCGCCTACGATCACCACGACGCCGAAGGCTTCATCCGGCTGAATGGCCTCAGGCTCAAGACCTACGCGGCACGCCGCGCGGCGATGGCGAAGAAGTAGAGTGGAGGCAGTGGTGGCGACGGGCGGCGCGATCTCTCCGCTTCGTCATCCGCGGACTTGATCCGCGGACCCAGCCGAACTCTCCGCGCACCTTGCGCGCGCATCTGGGTGGCCGGGTCTTCGCCCGGCCATGACGGAACCGGGAGGGTGTGCGCGAGGGGCCTCGCTGCACCCTCTAAGTAATTCCCTCACCGAAGACCGCTCTATACTTACGCTCCACTCCGTACATCCCGCCGCTTTATCGCCTCGTTAACCATAAACTTCCGACACTCCACGCATGCATTTGAGCCTGTTGTGGAGTGTTTCATGCGTATTGCGGCGGTTATCGCCCTGGTCATTTGCGCCGCCGCAGCTCCGGCGCTCGCCAGTACCGACGTCACCTTCACAGGTACGGTCAGCGACACCTGCACGCTCGCGGTGCCGACGCCGGGGATCATGGCGCTCTCGACCGACGGCACGATCCTGGGCTCCGACCAGACGCTGGGGGTGCCGGCGACGGTGACCGTGCTGTCGCTCGGCGGCAATACGCTGACGCTCTCGGCGCCGACGCTCACCAGCCATCCGCCCGGCTATGCCGGCGGCGAGACGGTGCAGATGAAGTTCTCGGGACTCGCCTCGCAGCCCAGCTATGTCAGTACGCAGCAGACCATCGCGC
The DNA here is from genome assembly GCA_035564755.1 of Devosia sp. Lineage (GTDB taxonomy): Bacteria > Pseudomonadota > Alphaproteobacteria > Rhizobiales > Devosiaceae > Devosia_A. The sequence continues at coordinate 1,473 of DATMTK010000123.1, forward strand.
TCGGCCTCATTCCGCTCACCGACCTCATCGTCAACATGCAGGTGGTCAACGCCAACGGCTTCGTGCAGGGCGACTACACCGCCAAGACGGTGCTGACATGCAGTTGAGGGGGCTCATCGCCGTCCTGCTGCTGGCGCCGCCGGTCCCCGCGCTCGCCGCCTGCAACGTGCTGGTCTCGACCTCCGGGGTTCTGGCGCGCACCGGCGACGCGACCGTGCTCTCGAGCGAGAGCGGGGTGCCCTCGGTGATCGTGATCTCGGGGTTCCTCAACCCGTCGATCAGCATCTCCGATCCGCGCCTCGAGAGCTGGCCGCCGGGGTTCGACTGGACCTCGGCCACCGTCGAGGCGAGCTATCAGGCGGCCTGGACGCTCGGCTCCTCGAGCGGCGGCTACAGCAGCGGCACGCAGAGCTTTTCGGCCGGGATCGGGCTCGCCGTCACCGTCACGCTCAACAACCGCGTCACGGCGGCAGGCGGCTTCCGGCAGGGCAATTACACGACGAAAACCACCATATCATGCAGCTGAAAGCCCATATGTGTGCATTGCTTTTCGTCGCGGCGGCGGGCGCAGCGACGGCCGGCGCAGCCGGTGCGCAATCGCTGTCGCCGATGCACAACAGCGGCGTCACCCCCAGCGATATCAAGGGCTTCCGCCTGAGCGTGGGCAATCCCTATCCGCGGCGGATGACCTTCCTGGTGCTGCCGATGGAGCCTGGCTTCAAGACCGCCGCGGCCGACGCGGCCGTCGATTTCCCGCAACTCACCCTGGCGCCGAACAGCAGCCGCCAGGTGATCGTCACCTTCAGGATCGAGCCACCCCGCACGGAGAGAACAATTGGCGTCTGCGTTGAGCCCAGGGACCTTCGGGGCACGGTGCTGCCTCGCGTGTGCGGCACTTATACTGGCAGGCTCATCGGCGTTGGCGGGTGACGGCATCTTCCTGCCGTCCCCTCCCAGCGGCCCGGGCGGCGAGGATTCCATCACCACCTCGGACGGTGCGCGCTGCACGCAGTCGGTGAACTCGTCCGGCGGCTATCTCGATTTTGGCGTCGCCGGCGGCGACATCGACAACGAGACGACCCCCGGCACGTCGCCGGTGCCGCAAGGCGCCATCGGCTATGCGCGAATCGTCATTCCGCTGGGCGCGCCGCCGAAGCGGCTCGATTGCGCCCGGCTCTACGAGCTCGAGATCCAGAAGCTCAAGGCGGAAATCCAGATGCTCAAGGTCGGGCTGCAGTAAGTAACCCTCTGGTGACTTGTGAGATTTCACGATGCGGCGCAAGCGCCGGAAGACTTGGCTGTAATCGATTGCAACCTTTAAGCCGTTTTTAAGGACGACGTCCTAGCTTCACCTCCAGCGTCGGCGTTGGGGAACGAATTGCGGTGAGCTCGAAAATGGCACCTGAGGGCCATTCAGATAGCGCTTTGCTGCTTGATGCAGCACTCGAGAACATACCCTACGGCTTCTGCGTCTGGTCGAGCGAATTTACGCTCGTGATGTGGAACCGGCACTATCTCGACATCTACAGCTTTCCCGCCGACAAGATCGTCAAGGGCATGCCGCTCGAAGCCGTGGTGAAGCTGAGCGCCGAGCTCGGCAATCACCCGGGCCAGACGCCGCAGCAGTTCCTCACGGCCTACAAGAAAGAGCTGCGCAACAATCGCGGGGGCCAGCGGGCCAAGGCGCGCGAGTTGCTGTCGGGCGGCCGCACCATCGAGACGGCGCATGTCTATTCGCCGGGCCTGGGCTGGGTCGTCACGCATGACGACGTGACCGAGGAGCTCGCCTCCGAAGAGATCGTCCAGAAGCGCAGGCGCGAGCTCGAGCGGCAGAACATCCGGCTCGATGCGGCGGTGAACAATATCTCCCAGGGCCTGTGCATGTTCGATCCCAGGCACCGCCTGGTGATCTGCAACGCGCCCTATGCCCGCATCTACGACCTGCCAGAAGAGCTGCTGAAGCCTGGCACGCCGCTCGACGATATCCTGACGCGCCTGTTCGACAGCGGCATGCATTCGTCGAACTTTTCGACGCGCGAGCAGTACGTGCGGTGGCGCAACGACACGATCGAGCGCGGCGAGTTCAGCAAGACCGTCATCGAGTTCGGCACCCGCATCATCCTGATGCAGCACCATCCGATGAAAGACGGCGGGTTCGTCTCGACGCACGAGGACATCACCGAGCAGCGCCAGCAGGAAGCGCGCATCCAGCACCTGGCGCGGCACGATGCGCTGACCGAGCTCGCCAACCGCATCCAGTTCCTCGAGGAGATGGCGGCGTCGGAAGTGCAGATCGAGCGCGGCGAAAAGACTGCGGTGCTCTGCATCGATCTCGACCACTTCAAATCGGTCAATGACAGCTACGGCCACGCGATCGGCGACAAGCTCCTGAAGCAGGCGTCGGCGCGCCTGTGGGGGACGACGCGCGAGACCGACATCCTCGCCCGGCTCGGCGGCGACGAGTTCTCGCTGCTGCTCAGGCCCATCGACAAGCCCGGCGATGCCGCGGCGATCGCCGAGCGCATCGTCAAGACGATGTCGGCGCCGTTCATGATCGACGGCCAGCAGATTGCGATCGGCGCCAGCGTCGGCATCGCCATTGCGCCGCAGGACGGCGAGACCACCGACATCCTGATGAAGAATGCCGACATGGCGCTCTACCGGGCCAAGTCCGAAGGGCGCTCGACCTACCACTTCTTCGAAAAGGACATGGATGACGCGATCCAGAAGCGGCGCATGATCGAAGCCGGCCTGCGCGCCGCGCTTGCCAACAACGAGTTGCGCGTGGTGTTCCAGCCGCTCGTCGGCCTCAAGGAAAACCGCGTCACCTGCCTCGAGGCGCTGCTGCGCTGGACGCACAATGGCGTGGCCATCCCGCCGGTCGAGTTCATCCCGATCGCCGAGGAGACCGGCCTCATCGTTTCGATCGGCGAATGGGTGCTGCGCGAGGCCTGCGAGGCGGCGGTGCGCTGGCCGTCGCAGGCGCGCGTCGCGGTCAATCTGTCACCCGTGCAGTTCAAGAACAAGCGGCTGTTCGAGACGGTGCATGCCATCCTCGCGGCAACCGGCCTGCCGCCGACCCGGCTCGAGCTCGAGATCACCGAATCGCTGCTGCTGCTCGACAACGAGCAGACGCTGCAGACGCTGCACCGGCTGCGCGCCATCGGCATCCGCATCTCGATGGACGATTTCGGCACCGGCTATTCGTCGCTCAGCTATCTGCGCGCCTTCCCGTTCGACAAGATCAAGATCGACCGCTCGTTCATGCGCGATCTCGAAAGCCGCGGCGACAGCCTCGCCATCATCAAGGCGGTGATCGGGCTCGGCCATTCGCTGGGCATGTCGACCACCGCCGAGGGCGTCGAGACCGAGGAGCAGCTCAAGGCGGTGCGCGAGCAGGGCTGCAACGAGGTGCAGGGCTTCCTGTTCTCGCCACCGCTCGAAGCCGGCGACGTGCTGACGCTGCTGGCCCGCGAGTCGCAGCCGATTCCGCTCCGGCGGGCGAGCTGATTTTTGCAGTCGGGACTCCTCTCCCGTTTACGGGGGAGGGGGACCGCCGTTAGGCGGTGGAGGGGGCGGCCGCTTGCGCAATTCCCGTTATCCGAAGCTCCGTGCGAGATCGGATCGAGCCTCACCCACCGGTCATCCCCGCGCAAGCGGGGACCTCCGTTTGGGTGGCCCAACAGAGGTTCCCGCGTTCGCGGGAATGACTCCGTGGAAATGGTCTCTATGCTGCTTGTACCACTTTCGGCGCCGACGGCTTCCTGCTGATCGACAGGATCAGCAGCGCGGCGACGAGGCAGAGGATTCCCGCCATCAGGATCGCCGGATAGTAGGACGACGTTCCGGTGCGCACCGCGCCGGCGGTGAAGGCCGCCGTCGCCGCGCCGAGCTGGTGGCCGGCGAACACCCAGCCGAATACGAGGCCCGCCTTTTCGGCGCCGAAGCGCTGCGCCGTGAGCTTGACCGTCGGGGGCACCGTCGCCACCCAGTCGAGGCCGTAGAACACCGCAAAGATGGTCAGCGTCAGCAGTGAGAAGCCGGAATAGGGCAGGTAGATGAGGCTCAGGCCCCTGAGCCCGTAATAGCCGAGCAGCAGATAGCGGTTGTCGTAGCGGTCACTGAGCCAGCCCGAGCAGATGGTGCCGACGAAGTCGAAGGCGCCGAGCAGCGCCAGGTAGCCGGCGGCACCGGTCGGGGCAATGCCGACGTCGCCGCAGATCGAGATCCAGTGCTGCTGGATCAGCCCGTTGGTCGAAAAGCCGCAGACGAAGAAGGTCGCGAACAACACCCAGAACACCTGCGTCTTGCTGGCCTCGCGCAGGGTGAGGAGTGGCGTCGTCAGCAGCTCGATCAGCCGGCGGCTCTGCCTCGGGGCGGGGGTGATCGCGCTCTTGCCGTAGATCGGCAAATCGAGGTCGGCCGGATGATCGCGCAGGAACAGCGCGGCGAGCACGAATGCCACGGCCAGCGTGATCACCACGAAGGTCAGCGCGGCGCGCCAGCCGATATGTTCGGAAAGGCTCGCGAGCAGCGGCAAGAAGATCAGTTGCCCGGTGGCATTGCTCGCCGTCATCAGGCCGACGACGAGGCCGCGGCGCTTCTCGAACCAGCGGCTCGCAACCGTGGCGCCGAGCACCAGCGCGGTCATGCCGGTGCCGATGCCGATGACGAAGCCCCACAGCACGACGAGCTGCCACAGTTGCGTCATCAGCATGGAAAGGCCGATGCCGGTGCCGATCAGCACCAGCGCGGCGGTCACCACCTTCCTGATGCCGAAATGGTTCATGAAGGCGGCGGCGAACGGCCCGAGCAGGCCGAAAAAGACGAGGCGGATGGCGAAGGCGGTCGAGATCTGCTCGGTCGACCAGCCGAACTCCTGCTGCAGCGGGTCGATCAGCACGCCGGCCGAGCCCATGGCGCCGGCGGTCGCCAGCATCACCAGGAACGTCGTTCCAGCAACGACCCAGCCGTAATAGATGTTCCGGCTCCTGAGCGCTGCGGCGAGGCGGTCGGAAAGCATCATCATGTCCTCAAAGGGCGCTCAGCAGCGCGGTGAGTTCGGCGGCGCGGCCGGGCCCGAGCTTGTCGTTTATCCTCGTTTGCGCCGCCCGCCAGAGCGGCATGGCGCGGTCGAGCGCCGCCTCGCCGTCGTCGCTGAGCTGCACGCGGGCCTCGCGCTGGTCGGCGCCGGTTTCGAGCTGCACCAGCCCCAGCCGCTCGAGCACCCGCACATTGCGGCCGAGGGTCGAGCGGTCGAGTTCGACGATGTCGCTCAATCGGGTCAGCGAGACCGGCCCGTGCCGGCGGATGTTCTTGAGCAGCGAAAACTGCGCCAGGGTGATCCCCGCCGGCGCCACTGCCGCATCGTAGAGCGTGGTGATGCGGCGGCTGGCCTTGCGCACGGCGACGCAGACGCAGGGGAGATCGGAGGCGTCGGTCATGCAACGGGTATATACCCGCATACTCCGGCCTGTCCAGCGTTGCTGTGAACCAGAGCGCAGGCTAGGAGACCCGCATGCCATCTACAGCTTTGGGCTGGCTCGATTTTCTGGTCCCCAAGGACCCATCGAGCCGCCGGATCGCCCGCGACCTCCGGTTCGGACCCGACTCCAGGCACGTCCTCGATCTTTACGCCCCGCGGCAGCCGCGCGGGCCGTTGCCGCTCTGCGTGTTCGTGCATGGCGGGGGCTGGGATTCGGGCGACCGGCGCGAATACGGCTTTGCCGGGCGGGCGCTGGCCGCGCTCGGCTTCCTCGTCGCCTGCGCCGATTACCGGGTGTTTCCGCAAGCCGTGTTCCCGGCCTTCGTCGAAGATCTCGCGGCCGCCGCCAACTGGCTGGCCGGGCATGCGAAAGAGTATGGCGGCGATCCTGAGCGGCTGTTCCTCGTCGGCCATTCGGCCGGTGCCTACAACGCGGTGATCTTCGCGCTGCAGCCCGCCCGCTTCGGCGCGCCGGCACTCGCGGGCCGCATCGAGGCCGTGGTCGGTCTCTCCGGTCCCTACGACTTCTACCCCTATGACGTGCAGCAGAGCATCGATGCGTTCGGCGCCTACCCCGAGCCGCTCAGCACCCAGCCGGTCAACCTCGTGACGCCGGCCGCCCCGCCGATGTTGCTCGCCCACGGCGAGCGTGACACCACGGTGGGCGATTACCACACCGTCCGCCTCGCGTTGAAGCTGAGGCAGGCCGGCGTGCCGGTGGTCGAGCGGCATTATCCGCCCCTCGGCCATCCGGCGACGGTCCTCGGCCTCGTCACCGTGCTGAGGCCGTTCCTGCCGGTCTGGCGCGATGTCAGCCAGTTCCTGCGCAGCCGCGTCGTGCGTCCCCCGCCCTGACCGACGCTGTGGTCAACGCCCCGGCAACCGGATATGCTCACTTCGGGCCAGATTGAGGGGGCAGTCATGGCGGACGCCACGACGTCGCGCGGCTGGATGGTGCCGGTCTGGGGGTTGTTCGCCGCGGCCTATGCGGTGGTTACCGCCGAGCTGATCATTGCCGGTCTCCTCCCCAACATCGCCAGCGATCTCAAGGTCGATATCCCGACCGCGGGCCTGCTCATCACCGGTTACGCGCTCGGCGTCGCCATCCTCGGCCCGATCCTCGCGCTCGCCACCGCGACGCTGCCGCGCCGCGCGCTGCTGCTGGCGCTGCTCGCCATCTTCATCGTGGGCAACTGCATCTGTGCCGTGTCGGGCTCGTACTGGATGCTGCTCGCGGCACGCCTGGTGCTGGCGTGCTGCCACGGCCTGTTCTTCGGCGTCGCCATGGTGATGGCGAGCCGGCTGGCGCCCGAGGGGCGGCAGACCACCGCCATCTCCGTGGTCGTCGCCGGCACCGCCCTCGCCCAGATCCTCGGCGTTCCCATCGGCACGGCGATCGGCGAGGCCTTTGGCTGGCGCACGACCTTCTGGGTGATCGCGGTCCTGGGCGCGGTGGCCCTCCTCGTGCTGCTCGTGCTGATCCCGCGGACGGCCGATCCGGCGCGCGGCAAGGACGATTTCCGCGCCGAGCTCGCCGCCGCGAGGCGTCCCGTGGTGCTGCTGAGCTACCTGAACGTCACGCTGTTCATGACCGGCGTGTTTACGCTCTTTGCCTACGTCGTGCCGCTGATGACGCGGCTCAGCGGCGTGCCCGAAAGCCTGGTGCCCTGGGTGCTGTTCGGCATGGGTTTCCTCGGCTTTTTCGGCAACCTCGCCGGTGGCCGGCTGGGCGACTGGAAGCCACAGGCGACGATGATCGGCATCCTTGCCTTCATCATTGTGATGGCACTGGTGATGGCCGCGGTGGCGCACAGCGCCGTTGGCATCGTCGCGACGCTTTGCGCCACCTGGCTCGTCGGCTTCGGCTTCGTCGCCCCGGTTCAGGGGCGCATTCTCAAGGCCGCGCAGGACGCGCCGAACTTCGCCTCGACCCTGATCTCGACCGCCTTCAATCTCGGCATTGCGAGCGGCGCGGCGCTGGGCGGCGCGGCG
>DATMTK010000124.1:0-19475 GCA_035564755.1 Devosia sp.
GGCGGCATCGGCGCGGCGGTGCTCGGGGCGCTGGCCGACGCCAAGGGCATCGATTTCCTGTTCCAGGTGACGAGCTACCTGCCGCTGCTGGGGCTGCTGGCGATCGGGCTGCCGAATTTCCGCAAGGCGAGACCGAAGCTGGCGGCGGCGTAGCGGAGTTTGCAGTCGGCGGCCTTCTCCCGCGCAGCGGGGCAAGGTGGCGCTGCAGCCGACGGACGGGGGCGGCCGCTTGCGCCGTGCGTGGGGACGCCCCCTCCACCATGCTTCGCATGGTCCCCCTCCCCCTGCGCGGGAGAGGAACGCCGACTGCGGGCTCATCTGATCACGATAGCGCGGAAGTCGTTGACGTTGGTGCCGGTGGGGCCGGTGACGACCAAATCGCCGATGGCGTCGAAGGCGCTGTAGGCGTCGTTGTCGGCGAGCGCGGCGCGCGGGTCGATGCCGGCGGCACGCATGCGGGCGGCGGTGGTGCCGTCGGCGATGGCGCCGGCATTGTCCTCGGAGCCGTCGATGCCGTCGGTATCGGCGGCAATCGCTGAAATGGAGTTGTCGCCGCCCTCGATGGCGAGCGCGAAGGCGAGGAGGAACTCGGCGTTGCGGCCACCCTTGCCGCGGCCGCGTACGGTGACTGTGGTCTCGCCGCCCGAGAGCAGCACCGCCGGCCGGCGGAACGGCCGGTTGCGCATGTCGACTTCCCTGGCGATGGCGGCGAGCACGGTGGCGGCGTCGCGCGACTCGCCCTCGACGGCGTCGGAGAGGATATGGGCGGCAAGGCCGCGCTGTTCGGCGCGGCGCGCGGCGGCCTCGAGCGAAAGTGCCGACGAGGCGATGATCTCGACGCTGTTGCGGGCAAAGCGGGGATCGTCGGGACGCGGCGGCGGATTTTCGTTGCCGGCGAGGAGCGCCGCGGCGGCGGGCGGCAACTCGATGCCGTGCAGGGCGACGAGGTGGCGGACCTCGGCGCGCGAGCCGGCGATGGGAACCGTGGGACCGGAGGCGACGAAGGCGGGATCGTCGCCCGGCACGTCGGAGACGATCAGGGTGGCGACGCGGGCGGGGGCCGCGAGCGCGGCGAGGCGGCCGCCCTTGATGGCGCTCAATTCGTTGCGGACGAGGTTCATCACCGAGATCGGCACGCCTGACGCAAGGAGCGAGCGGGTCACCGCCTGCTCGTCCTCAAAGCTCATGCCGGGGCCGGGTGACGGCAACAGCGCCGAACCGCCGCCCGAGATCAGCGCGACGACGAGATCGTCGGGACCGAGGCCGTGCACCTGGCCCATGATGCGGCGGGCGGCGAGGAAGCCGGCTTCGTCGGGCACCGGATGCGAGGCCTCGACGATTTCGATCCCAGTGGTCGGCGCGCCGTAGCCGTAGCGGGTGACGACGAGACCCGTCAGCGGTCCGCCCCAGGCCTTCTCGAAGGCGGCGGCCATCTGCGCCGAGGCCTTGCCGGCGCCGATGACGATGGTGCGGCCGCGAGGCTTCGGCGGCAGGTGGGCCACGATCGCGCGCGCCGGATCGGCGGCCGCGACGGCGGTGCGAAAAAGATCCTCGAGCAGGTCGCGGTCCATGGTGCCCCCAGCGCCATGCGGGTATGTCACACTCCCGACACCCCACCTGAATAGCCCACTCTTGCCTTTGCTGTCTCCCCTTGGCCGATGACCGAACGCTTCGCCATCTACTACGCGCCCGAACGTGGCAGCGCGCTCGACCGGCGCGCCGAAGCCTGGCTGGCGCAGGAGGATTTGCTGGCGCGCACGGTGTCGGCCCGGCGCTACGGCTTTCACGCGACGATCAAGGCGCCGATGGCGCTGGCGCCGGGATATGACCGCGCGGCGCTGGAGATGGGGCTGGCGAATTTCGCCAGGACCGCGGCGCCGGTCGATCTGGGCCGGCTGGCGGTGACGCCGATCGAGGGGTTCCTGGCCCTGACGGCGACGCCGCAGCCTCAGGCGCTAACCGATTTCGCAACGGGTGTGATCACGGCGTTCGAGCCGTTGCGGGCGCCGCTCGAGCCGGCGGACCGGGCGCGGCGGCTCAAGGCACCGCTCAGCGACCGGCAAATCGCCTTGCTCGACACGTACGGTTACCCCTATGTGCTCGAGCAGTTCCAGTTTCACATGACGCTGACCGACCGGCTGCCCGAAGCTGAGGCCGGCGCGATGCGCGCCCGTGCGGCCGACTGGTTCGCCGAGACGCTGGCGGCGCCGGTGGTGCTCGACCGGCTGGTGCTGTTCCATGAAGCCGAGCCCGGCAGCGCGTTCCGCCGGCTCGACGACTACAGGCTCGAAGGAGGGACACGATGAGCGAGACGGTGTTCCGCAACGCCAGGATGGTCCTGCCGCACGAAATCGTGGTGGGCAGCGTGAAGGTCGAGGACGGCGCGATCGCCGCGATCGATGCCGGCATCTCGACGGTGGGCGAGGATCTCGACAGCGACTACCTCGTGCCGGGGCTGATCGAGCTCCACACGGACCAGCTCGAAAGCCACTACCGGCCGCGCCCGGGGGTCTACTGGAATGCGCTGGCGGCACTACAGGCGCACGATGTGCAGATCGCGGGCTCAGGCATTACCACGGTGTTCGACGCGGTGCGCATCGGCTCCGATCCCGAAACGCCCGGCGGCATGGCGCGGCACGTGCAGGTGCTGGTCGACGCGATCGGCACGGGCATGGCGGATGGCCGGCTCAAGGCCGACCACCTGATCCATCTGCGCTGCGAATTGCCGACGCCGGACGTGATCGACGATTTCGAGCGCTTCTCGGCGCTGCCGCTGGTCAGGCTCGCCTCGGTGATGGACCACACGCCGGGGCAGCGGCAGTACCAGACGATCGAAAAATACATCGCGTACTACAAGGAGCGCATGCGCTTCACCGACGCCGAGATGGACGCCTTCATCGCCAAGCGCCGGGTCGAGCAGGAGCAGTTTGCCGCCCACAGCCGCAGCGAAATCCTCAAGCGCGGCAAGGCGGTGGGGATCGCGTTTGCCAGCCACGACGACGCCACGGACGCGCAGGTACGCGAGGCGGTGGAGGACGGGATCAGCATCGCCGAATTTCCGACGACCATGGAGGCGGCGGAAGCATCGCACGCGGCGGGGCTGGCCGTGCTGATGGGGGCGCCCAATATCGTGCGCGGCGGCTCGCATTCGGGCAATATCGCCGCAACGGACCTGGCGCGCGAGGGCTGCCTCGACGTGATCAGCTCGGACTATGTGCCGGGGGCGCTGCTGCTGGCGAGTTTCATGCTGCCGGAGCTCGCCGAAGGCATCACCCTGCCCGACGCCATCCGCATGGTGACCTCGCGGCCGGCCGCGGCGGCCAAGCTCAACGACCGCGGCGAGCTCGCGCCGGGCAAGCGCGGCGACCTGGTGCGCATCCGCAAGCATGGCAACATGCCGGTGGTGAAGGGCGTGTGGCGGCAGGGCGAGCGGGTCGCCTGAGATGACGGGACGGCTGGTGCTGGTGGTCGGCCCATCGGGCGCCGGCAAGGACACGCTGATCGCGGCGGCGCGGGAGGCGCTGCGGGACGAGAGCCGCTTCGTGTTTCCGCGGCGGACGATCACCCGCGACGCGGTCGCCGAACTCGAAGATCACGACACGACGGACGAAGCCGAGTTTGCCCGGCTGCAGGAGGCGGGCGCGTTTGCGCTCACCTGGCAGGCGCACGGGCTGAGCTATGGGCTGCCGGCGGCGATTGCGGCGGACATCGCGGCGGGCCGCATCGTGGTGTGCAACGGCTCGCGGGCGATGGCGGACATCGCCGGCCGGACCTTCCCGGGAACGCGGGTGGTGCTGATCGACGCCGAGCCAAAGGTGCGGGCGGCGCGATTGGCGGGACGCGGGCGGGAAAGCACCGCCGAGATCGCCGCGCGGCTGGCGCGCGAGGTGGCGCAGGTGCCCGCCGGCGCGGTGCGGATCGACAATTCCGGCCGGCGCGAGGACGGCAGCGCGGCGTTCATCGCGGCGCTGCGGCAGATCGCAGAGGATTGAACTTTCCGTTCCGTGCGGCGTTGATGCTGGAACGGTCGCGTTCCGAGGGACTATGAGCAGAAACAGCCTTTACGTCCTGATCGGAGTGCTGGCGGTCGCGGTGGCCGCGCTCGGGGGCTACCTGGCTTACGAACAGAGCCAGAAACCCCATCTCGATATTTCGGTCGGCAAGGGCGGTATTCAGGTGCAGGGCAATGGATGACGGCAGCCAAGAGGACGTGGTGCTCGACGCGCTCATTCACGAGCTGCTCGAGCAAGGCCAGGGCGGCGTGCCGAACGGCGCACCCAACCGGCTGACGGCGTATCCGATCAAGGGTACGATCGACGTGGTGGCCCTTGCGGAAGCCGTGGAAAATGCGCTACGCGGCGTCACTTTAGAAGACGAAGGCAAAACGCCGGCGGAGCTGAATGCCGCCAATGACGGATGAGAATACTGGCTGTTGTTAAGGGAAGCGGCCAAGCGTCAGGCAATGACTGAACAATCATTCTTCCCAGACCACTTCCACCAACAAAAAGGGCTCATTCATGAACCGCAACACCTGGATCATCATCATCGTGGCCGTGATTATCATCATCGGCCTCATTTGGGTTTTCAACCGCGGCAACTCGACCAGCACGACCACCGCCGCCTCGAGCGCCGTGGTGTCGTCGGAAGCGGCCAGCTCCGCCATCTCGTCGGCGGAATCGGCGGTCTCGTCGGCTGCCTCTTCGGCGGAACAAGCCGTGTCCTCGGCCGCCTCGTCGGCTGAAGCTTCGGCGTCGTCGGCCGTGAGCACCGACACGATGGCTCCGGCCTCGTCGTCGGTCGAAGCTCCGGCGATGGCCCCGTCGTCCTCGTCGGCCGGCTGATCGACAGCAGCACCGAAAATGCGAAACCCCCGCCAGCGATGGCGGGGGTTTTCGTTTGGGGGGTACAATCACCGCGACGGAGTCGTCACGGTGGGGCCATTGTTGATGTGGCCGAACGGAAGGTTCCCGCGTGGGCGGGAATGACCCGGTGGGCTGCTATGGTCATTTCCACCGAGCCGGCGGGTTGGACAGCCCTACTCGTCCGGATCGGAATGGATGATGGCGGACACGGCGTCCTGCGCCGCCTCGACAGTGGTAAAGATCTGGCCGTCGACGGCGAACGCGTTGAGCCGCACGGCGAGGAAGCGATAGCCCTCGTCGGCCGGGACGACGACACCCAGGGGCTCGCCATCGACTTCAATCGCGATCGGCCGCTGCGCTGGGGGCCGGGAAATGGTCTGCTGGTGCATGGAACATGCCTCCTACGGCGCCGCAAGGCGACCGGGGTGTTAGTGGAACTGTGAGACGGGGACGTGACGGCCTGATGGCCGAGAGATCACATCCGCGAGGTTCGCCAACACCCTACGGAGGCGGCTACGCGTTTGGCTTGCATCCCGGCATGGGCGGCGATCGCTGCGAATCGGATCATTTTTCCCTCCGGTTGGGCCTTACGGCCACTGCCAAACACAAGGCTCGAGATAGGTCGAATTGCCAAATCTGCAAGCCGCTCGGTGACGATTTCGATCGCCACCCTCCACTCTTGGGCTCATTCAGCGGAGAGCGCAAGCGCGACTTTGGGGCCCCGGCATCACTGTGCCGCGAGACACGTTACCGGCGGAAAGGTGTCCATGAAAACGCCTAAGACTTTCGAATAATTGCCCTCGCCCGGCATTGCTTGAAACCTCCCGGCCGATCTGGTGAGGTGGCCGTACCAGCAACGCCACATGCCGGACGGCGGCCCCAGGCCGCCATTCGGGGCCGGGGGGACGGCCTGGCGACGCGCGAGGAGGGAGCATTGTGAACGAGCCCGGACCGCGGCCGACGCCGCGTGCCAGAAAAGGCGTGCCGCGATCCGGCAAGCCGACCCTGCGCACCATTGCAGACATGACGGGCCTCGCGACGACGACGATTTCGCGGGCGCTCAACAATGCACCCGAACTCAGCCAGGAAACGCGCGAGCGCGTGCAGCGCATCGCGGCGCAGATCGGCTACGTTCCGGACCGCACGGCGCTCCGGCTCAAGACGGGCCGTACCAATGTGATCAGCCTGGTGCTCGATCCGCACGACGAAATCCTCAACTTCAGCCAGTCGCTGGTGAGCGGACTGTCGGCGGCGCTGCGCGGCACCTCCTACCATCTGGTGATCACGCCGGGCCGTGGCGGCTCGCCGATCGACCCGATCAACTACATCCTCCAGAACCGGATGGCGGACGGGCTGATCTTTTCGCGCACCGAGCCGAACGATCCGCGGGTGGCGCTGCTGCTCGAAAACGACTTTCCGTTCGTGACGCACGGCCGGACGGAGGGCGTCGGCGTCCACGCCTATGTCGACTACGACAATTTCAAGTTTGCCTATGAGGCGGCCAAGCGCCTCGCGAGCCGCGGCCGCAAGCACATCTCGATGGTGGGAGCGCCGCCGCGCTTCACTTTCGGCCGGCACCTGCGCGACGGCCTGATGAAGGCGGCACAGGAAACCGGCATCGCCTACGAGCTCGAAACGCGCGTGTCGCTCGACGATCCGGCCGAGATGATCCGGCAGGCCACGATGGCGCGCATCGCACAGGGCACGGCGCCGGACGGCTATGTGTGCCCGGGCGACGCGGTGGCGCTGGCGGTGATCGCCGGGATGACCGATTCCGGCCAGCAGATCGGACGCGACGCCGATATCGTGACCAAGCAGATGAGCGGCATCTTTTCGCTGGTACGGCCGCGCGTGGACGTGATCACCGAAGACATCGCGCTCGCCGGACTGCAGCTGGGCGAATTGCTGCTCAAGCGAATCAAGGGCGAGCCGGTTGAGGCGCTGCAGATTTTGCAGTTGCCGGAAATCCCGTTCTAGACTCCCCCTTACGTCATCCGCGGGCTTGACCCGCGGACCCAGCCGAACTCTCAACGCTCTCTGCGCGTGCATCTGGGTGGCCGGATCAAGTCCGGCCATGACGGAACCGATAAGTCCGCGACTGCTAGCCTTCGAGCTCTTCGCGCAGCAGTTCCAGTTCCAGCCAGTTGTCTTCGGCCTTGGCCTTGGCGGCTTCCGCGGCCGTGAGGTGTTGCGAGGCGGCGGCGAAGGCTTTGGGGTCGCGGGCGTAGAGGTCGGGGTCGGCGAGAAGGCCGTTCAGGCGGGCGATCTCGGCGGTGAGCCTGGCGATTTCTTTCGGCAGGGTTTCGAGAGCATGCTTGTGCTTGAAGGAGAGTTTCGGCCTGGCCGTGGGCGGCGGCGCGGCGGGCTCGGCAGGCGCGCGGTCGGCCTTGGCTGATTTCTCGAGCTCGGGCTTGGTGACGCCGTAGCCGCGCTGGGCGACCATGTCGGAATAGCCGCCGGCATATTCGGTCCAGCGGCCCTCGCCTTCGGCGACGATGACGGAGGTCGCGACGCGATCGAGGAAATCGCGGTCGTGGCTGACGACGATGACGGTGCCGGGATAGTCGCCCAGCATCTCCTGCAGCAGGTCGAGGGTTTCGAGGTCGAGGTCGTTGGTGGGCTCGTCGAGGACGAGGACATTACTGGGCAGCGCCAGGAGGCGCGCAAGGCCCAGGCGGCCGCGTTCGCCGCCCGACAGTTTTTCGACCGTGGTGCGGGCCTGCTCGGGCGTGAACAGGAAGTCCTTCATGTAGCCCATGACGTGCTTGGGCACGCCATTGATGACCAGCGTGTCGGACCCGCCGGCGGTGATCGCCTGCTTGAGGGTCGAGGCCGGATCGAGCCGGGCGCGGCGCTGGTCGAGGGTCGCGACTTCGAGGTTGGAGCCGAGGCGGACGCGGCCGGCGTCGGGGGCGAGCTCGCCGGTGAGCAGCTTGATCAGCGTGGTCTTGCCGGCGCCATTGGCGCCGACGATGCCGATGCGGTCGCCGCGGATGATGCGGGTGGTGAAGTCGCCGACGATGAGACGGTCGCCAAAACTCTTGCCGATGTGTTCGGCCTCGAGCACCATCTTGCCCGAGAGGTCGGCCTCGGCGACGCTGAGCTTGACCGTGCCGACCTGGCGCTTGAGCTCGCGGCGCTCCTGGCGGAGATTGCCCAGGCCCTCGAGGCGGCGGACATTGCGCTTGCGGCGGGCGGTGACGCCGTAGGTGAGCCAGTGCTCCTCGCGGACGATCTGGCGATCGAGCTTGTGGCGCGCCAGCTCTTCTTCCTCGAGCACGGTGTCGCGCCAGTCCTCGAAGGCTGAAAAGCCCCGGTTGAGGCGGCGCGTGACGCCGCGATCGAGCCAGACGGTCGAGCGGGTGAGATCGCTGAGGAACCGGCGATCGTGGCTGATGATCACCAGCGCCGAACGCAGGGACGCGAGCTCGGCCTCGAGCCACTCGATGGCCGGCAAGTCGAGATGGTTGGTGGGCTCGTCGAGCAGGAGAATATCGGGCTCGGGCGCCAGCACGCGGGCGAGCGCGGCACGGCGGGCTTCCCCGCCCGAGAGGCGCGCCGGCTCCTCGCTGCCGGTGAGGCCCAGATGCTCAAGCAAATAGCGGGCGCGATGCGGATCGTTGCCGGCTTCGAGGCCGCCGGCGGCGTAGTCGAGCGTGGTGGCATAGCCCGAAAGGTCGGGCTCCTGCGGGAGGTAGCGGATGGTGGCGCCGGGCTGCAGAAAGCGCTTGCCGCCATCGGGCTCGATTTCGCCGGCGGCGATCTTGAGCAGTGTCGACTTGCCCGAGCCGTTGCGGCCGACCAGCGCGACCTTGTCGCCGGACAGGAGGCTCAGCTCGGCGCGTTCGAGCAGCAGCGTGCTGCCGAGGGTCAGGCGGATGTCCTGGAGGGCGAGAATGGGGGCGGCGGGCATGGTCGGCGCCGCACATGCCTCAATCCGCCCGGCCTGTCCATGGCCGCAGAGGTCGCGGGCGACCGAGGTTGCAGCCGCGCGTTGCCGAAATGGCAACGAAAATGGCGTCTGATGGGGCGTTTCGCGCGCTCGTCGTCAATCGGGGCCCCGGCATGGAGCAGATCCTCACAGACGTTCGCCCGGCGACCACCGCCGACCGGGCGGTGCGGGCGCTGGCGGCTGCCGCCTGCGTGGGGGCGGTGTTCTGGCTGAACACCAGGTATGTGCTGGCGCATTTCACGCAGGGCGCGTCGCTGCTCGATACCGGGTGGTTCGCCTGGATCATGGCGTCGGGCGATCCGTGGCTGACCAACCCGCACGCGGTCAGCGACATGAGCTATTTCAACGTGCACCTGACGCCGTATCTGTCGGCCGTCTCGGTGGCCGTCCATGCCATCGGGACCGACCGCTTCACGGCGTTCGCGGTGCACCAGGGCGTGGTGTTTGCGCTGGTTGCGGCGAGCCTTTGCGCGCTGGTGCTGACGAGCTGGCGCGGGCCCCGGTCGGGGCTGCTGCTCGCGGCGGTGATCGTCCAGGTCCTCCTCGGCGACACGACGCTGCAGATCGCGAGCTTTCCGCATCCGGAGATCGCCATCATCGCGTTCGGCCTGATGGGTTCGGTGCTCTGGCTCAACCAGCGGCGCGGCTGGGCGCTGGTGCCGCTGGCGCTGGCGTGCCTCGTGCGCGAAGACGGCGGGCTCTACATGGCCGCCTTCATGTTCGCCCTCGGCCTGTTGCGTCCGCTCGGTGGGCGCACCTGGAGATCGAGCGAGATGGCGGTGGGCGCTGCGGGCGTGGTGATCGCGCTCATGATGTTCTGGATCAAGGCGCAGTTCTTCCCCGGCTTTTCCGCCTTCGCGTTCAACTATTCCGGTCACCATTGGGACCACCTGTCGGCCGACGCTATGCGGCTGCGCCTGCTGGCCTTCGTCGCCAATCCGCAGGCGCTGACGACGATCGTGCCGGCGCTGCTGCTCGCCGCGCTGTCGTGGCGCTACCTGATCTTTCCGGCGCTGATGACGCCGATCATCGTGGCGCAACTGCTCGCGGCGCGGGCGTATCTGTGGCAGTTCAACTACTACTACGCCCTGCCCTTCCTGGTGATCTGGATCGGGCTCATGATCGTCGCCACGGTGCGGGCGCGGCAGGGGGCGATGCGGCGAATCGAGGCGGCGGTGCTGCTCGCCGCGGTGCTTTGCGGCGCATCGCCGGTGCTGCTGGCCGCGGGCCAGATCAACTCGATGCCGGTGTTCACGGTGCCGTTCGTCTGGCCGACCGAGAACCTCGAGGCCATCTCGAAAGATGCGGTCGCGATGGCCGCCGACGTGCCGGGCGCGTGTGCCTCGGCCGGGGTCGCGGCGGTGGCGCCGCAGAGCTTCGGGCCGGAGCAGGTGCTCGACCCGGACGTCAGCGTGGCGCGGTGTAGAACCGTGCTTCTCTATCGTTCCGATGCGTTCTATCCGATCCTGACGTGGCAAGTTGCGGCCTGGCCACACGGGCCGCGGATCGACGGGCACCTGCAGCGGTTCGACCGGCCAGACTGGCTGGCGATGACCGCTAGGCCGTAAAAGCTCAGCCGCCCGGCGCCAGCGGCGCGATGTCGAGGCCCTGTGCCAGGCTCGCCCCGCCCTTGGCGAAGACGATGCGGTCGTCGATGACAGCGAGCAAATCGCCGGGCGCCATGTGCGTGGCGGCCGTGGCGGCGGCGGCGCTGTTGAGCATGTAGAGGGTCTTGGGCTCGAAATTGCCGGTGTCGAGGGCCTGCTGGTCGCGGGCGCGGATTGCGGCGAGCGCGGTCTGATCGACGCGGCCGAGATAGACGGTGTCGATGCCCATATCGTGGGTCACGGCGTAGTAGCCGAGCGCCTGCCAGTCATTGCCGGGGTTGGAGACCAGCGGGATGGCGCGAATGTTGTCGTAACCGGCGGCGGCGGCGCGGTCCCAGAAGGGCGAAACCAGCGGCGTGGTCCAGGTGTCGCTGACGGGACCGAGATGGCGATTGAAATTGAGCAGCGCATCGGCCGAGTCCCAGGCCTGCGCGGCGAACCCGGCGACCAGCACGGGCACGGCCAGCGCCACGTTGAAGCGGCGGCCGAACATCACCACCGTGCCGATGGTTGCGACGTAGAGCAGCGGCCAGACGAAGCGGCCGGTGGAGCGGAAGGTCGCCGCGAGGTTCTCGATGCGCGACGGCAGCGGCACGGTGAAGAGGTGGATGTCGGCAAAGTGGACGTTGGCCGAGATGGCAAACAGGGTCAGCAGCACCAGGATCACGGCGAGCGGCAGCCAGCGCGGCGTGAGCGTGGCGCGGAGCTGCGCCACGGCCCCGGTGAACACGGAAACCAGCAGCACGGCGATGATACCGATGCCGAGGAAGCTCAGCCCCTCGTAGTCGTATTTGGTGTGCGGCCAATCCGGGATGATATGCGACCAGCCGCGATAGGTGAGCAAGGGCCACAGCAGGTTGAGCTTGTAGTCGCCATAGCCGTAGGTGCCGATGGAGCCGGTGACGAAAAAGCCGGCGGCCCAGAGAACGAGCAGCGCGCCGACCAGGCTGACGAGAATTTCGGCTAGAGCGGCGCTCCAGACCATGCGCTTTTCCCAGAGGCGTTCGACGAGCGCGGCGACCCAGAGGCCGCCGACCATGGCCAGCAGGTAAGCGTGAATGGCCGAAGTCAGGATCACCAGCAGCGGCCACATCCAGGGCCTTGGCGGGTCGCGGCGGACATAGAGGTAGAGCGCGGCGAGGATGGTCCAGTGGCCGGAGAGCGCCAGGTGCATCTCGACGCGGAACATGTAGGCCGGGGTGATGACCGCGAAGGCGGCGGCGCAGAGCGACACCAGCCGGCCCGCCTGCATCTCGCGCGCGACGGCGTAGGCAAAGACCGCCTGCAGCACGATGGAGATGAGGAGCCAGTCGCCCCAGTACTGGAACGGGTGCGGCAGCCAGGGCGAGAGGAGCTTGGCCGGGAGCGCAAACAGCGGCAGGCCGTCGACGAGGCCGATGGAGCTGGCGAGCTCGAGCCCAAGCTTGGGGTTCATGCCCGGCGGCATGCCCCACGGCGCCTGGCGGAAGAACATCCAGCCCAAAGTGTGCATGGCGCGATCGGCAAAGTTCAGCCAGCCGATATTGGTGGGGATCAGCGTCTGCCAGCCGATGAGGACGAAGAAGGCGATGACGCCCAGGGCAAACGCGGCCACCACGCCCAGCACGTTGCGCAGACTTTCGGGCAAGGCGGCTCCGTGGAATCGGGACCGGGTATCTAGAGCATTCTGCGGTGAAGTGGAACCGTGGGTACGGCGCCCCAATGATCAATGCGCGGCGATGGCGGCGATGTCGTCGAGCAGGCCGAGGCGCTGGCGGATGGCTTTGCGCTTTCCGGCCAGGTCGGCGATGGTATAGCCGTCGAGCACATCGAAGAACGCGCCAAGCGCTTGGCGGAACGCCGCGTTGAGATCGCAGGCGCCGGCGAGCGGGCAGAGCACGTCGCTGCCGCCCTCGAAGCATTCGGCCAGCGCGAAGCTCTCTTCCGTGAGCTTGATGGTGTCGAGCAGCGAAATCTGGTCCGCCGGCCGGCCGAGTCGAATGCCGCCCTTGCGGCCACGCACGGTCTCGATCAGCCCGCCCTCGACCAGCGGCTTGATCAGCTTGAACAGGAACAGCTCGGAGATGGAGTGCGCCTTGGCGATATCGGCGATGCGGCTGAGGTTCGGCGCGGCCACGGCACAATAGACCAGCGTGCGAATGGCGTAGCTCGACTGCCGGGTAAGGCGCATATTCTTCCTTTAAGCCATTGAAACTGCATGACTTATTTGCTGATAAGGTGGCTCCAGTTTATAATGGTTCCAGAGATTGTCAAAGACAAAGGGGCGGCGACGGCGCGGCATGTCGTGCGTGTCGAGGACTCACTCAGCCAGATACGGCCTATGCAGCAGCAGGTCGGCGTCGCTCAGGCGATCGCCGGCGGTGAAGCTCTGGTGCCAGTAGGGGTAGATGAGGTTGGGCTGGCTGACCTTGTCGAGCCTGGCGATGTCCTCGGGCGTAAGCTTCAGCTCGGCAGCCTTGAGGTTGTCCTCGAACTGCGCGGTGGTGCGGCCGCCGATGATCACCGAAGCGACGAGCGGGCGCTGCAGCAGCCAGGCGAGCGAGACCTGCGCGCCGGAGACGCCATGGGCCTTGGCCACATCGTTGACGACGTCGACGATGTCCCAGAGCTTGTCCCAGTCGTAGATCGGCGGCTCGCGGAAGCCGGTGGTCTGGCGGCCGAAATCGGGCCTGGCGTTGCGGGTGTACTTGCCCGACAGCCAGCCGCCGGCGAGCGGCGACCAGACGAGGACGGCGACGCCCTGGTCGATGCCGAGCGGGATCAACTCGTACTCGGCCTCGCGCGAATGCAGCGTGTAGTGGATCTGCTGGGACACGAAGCGCTGCCGGTGCGTGGCGTCGGCGACGCCCAGCGCCTTCATCAGGTGCCAGGCCGAATAGTTTGAGCAGCCGACATAGCGGACCTTGCCCTGCCGGATCAGCGTATCGAGCGCCTCGATCGTTTCCTCGAGCGGCGTCTGCCCGTCCCACTCGTGCACCTGGTAGAGGTCGATCACGCCGGTCTGCATGCGCCGCAGCGAATTCTCGCATTCGCGGATGATGTGCCAGCGGCTGAGACCGCGATCGTTGGGGCCGGCACCGCGCGGAAAGCGGACTTTCGTGGCGAGCAGCACGCGATCGCGGCGACCGTCCTTCAGCGCTTCACCGAGGATCGTTTCGGAATTGGTGTCGCCGTAGACGTTGGCGGTGTCGACGAGGTTGATGCCGTGATCGAGGCAGAGATCGATCTGGCGCTGCGCGTCCCTCAGATCGGTGTCGCCCCAGAATTTCTCGCCGCCGAACGAGGCGGTGCCGATGGAGAGGGACGAGACTTTGAGGCCCGAGCGGCCCAGCAGGCGATAGTCCATGACGCGATTCCTCGATTGAGCGGGCGATATCTACTCCGCCAGAGGCCGGCGGCAAAAGCGAAATTCTCGCGTGAGCGTCGAAATCGGGCGGCGTCGCGCGACACTGTTTCGGGCAGAGCAAAGGAGTGGGCGATGCGCGAGATCAAGCTATTGATGGATGGGATCACACTGGGCGAATGCCCGCGTTGGCACGATGGCCGCCTGTGGTTTTCGGACTGGGGCGCGCGGCAGCTGATTGCCGTCGACATGGACGGCCGGCACGAGGTGATCGACAGTTTCGATGTGATGCCATTCTCGTTCGACTGGCAGCCTGACGGCCGGCAATTGATCATTGCCGGAAAGACCCTGTGGCGGCGTGACAGGAACGGCGTTCGAGAGAGATGGGTCGACCTCAGCAGCTACGGAGAAACGGGCTGGAACGAGATCGTCTGCGACGGGCGTGGCAACGTCTATGTCAACACCATCAATTTCGACTTCCCGGGCGGTGCGTTCAAACCGGGGCATGTGGCGCTGGTGACGCAGGCGGGAGAGATCGAGATCGTCGCGCGCGACATCGCCTTTCCCAACGGCATGGCGGTAACGCGGGACAACCGAACGCTGATCGTCGGCGAAAGCTTCACCAAGACTTTGAGTGCCTTCGATATCGCCGCCGATGGCAGGCTCTCGAACCGCAGGGTGTGGGCGACGCTTACGGGCGGTCCGGACGGCATCACGCTCGACGCGGAAGACTGCGTGTGGAGCAGCGCCTTCGAGAAAGCCGTGCGGGTGAAAGCGGGCGGGGAGGTGCTGGAGGAGATACCGCTCGACCGCTTCTGCTTTGCCACCATGCTGGGCGGCGACGACGGCCGTACCCTGTTCATGGTCTGCAACGAATGGACCGGCTCAACGGCCAACCTCGGCAAGACCGGGCGCATTTACTCGACCCGGGTGGAGAGTCCGCGGGCCGGCTGGCCGGGCTGAGACCCGGCGGCCAAAATCGGGCTCAGCGGAAGCGGTAGACCAGACGGCCCTTGGTCAGGTCGTAGGGGGTCATTTCACACAGAACCTTGTCGCCCGCGAGGACGCGGATGCGGTTCTTGCGGAGCTTGCCCGCGGTGTGGGCGATAATCTCGTGATCGTTCTCGAGCTTGACGCGAAAGGTTGCGTTGGGCAGCAGCTCGGTGACGACACCAGGGAATTCAAGGACGTCTTCTTTAGCCATAGGCTCTCCAAAGGATTCGGCAAACGCAGGATGACAGGGTTTCTTGCCGCCGGCCGAGGCCGGCGCATCCCCTATATAGGAAGCGCAAGAAGGTCGCGGGACCCTATAGGAAGCCGAACGGTTTGTGAACCACCGGAAAAGCAGGCCAAACCGCCCGATACGACGGATTTTTCACGGCTCCTGCACGAGGGGCACGTACAAAACATCAGTCGCATGTTCGCACCAATTTGTGCAGCATCGCGGCCGCCGCAGGGGCAGCGTCACCACCAGGAGGCAACGATGACGACACTTCCGACCGAACAAAGATACACCGGCAAGAGCGGGCTCAGGATCGCCTATCGCAGTTGGCATCCGGCGGGCGCCGCGAAAGCGGCCGTGCTGATCGTCCCGGGCTTCAACTCGCATTCCGGCTACTATGGCTGGGTGGCCGAAGAGCTCAGCAAGCAGGGCTTTGCGGTTTACGCGGTGGACTTGCGGGGCCGCGGACTCTCGGATGGCGAACGCTTCTACGTCGACAGCATCGACGACTACGTGGCGGACGTGCATGGCGTCATGCAGATCGTCAAGCAGCGCGAGCCTGGGCTCAAGGTGTTCCTGTTCGGGCACTCGGCCGGCGGCGTTACGGCGTGCATCTATGCGCTCGACCACCAGGACGAGCTTTCCGGTCTCATCTGCGAAAGTTTCGCCTACCAGGTGCCGGCCCCGGATTTCGCCATCGCCGCGCTCAAGGGCATCAGCCACCTGGCTCCGCACGCGCACGTGCTGGCGCTCGCCAACAAGGATTTTTCACGCGATTCGACGGTGGTCGAGGCGATGAATGCCGATCCGCTGATCGCTCATGAAACGCAGTCGAGCAAGACGATCGCGGCGCTCGCCCGCGCCGATGACCGGCTGAAGCAGTCATTCGGCCAGATCACCATCCCGGTGCTGATCCTGCATGGCACCGCCGACAAGGCCACCAAGCCCTCCGGCAGCCAGTTCTTCTTCGACCATGCCGGCAGCAGGGACAAGACGCTGAAGCTCTATGAGGGCCACTACCACGACATGCTCAATGACATCGGCAAGGAGGGCGTGTTTGCCGACATTGCCAGCTGGCTTTCCGCTCGAGCCTGATCGACATGCGAGACGCAACCAAATCCGGCCTGCTACGTTCAAGGCTGGTTTTGGGGGCGTCCTAGTCAGATGAAAATCCTGGTTGTCGAGGACGAACCGCTGATCCGTCTGGGTTTGGCGAGCGTCATCGAAGAGGCCGGCTACGAGGTCGTCGAGGCGGCCAATGCCAGCGAAGCGATTCGCGTGCTGGAGGCCAATGCCGATGTGTCACTGGTCCTGACCGACGTCGACATGCCGGGCGGCATGGACGGAGTCCGGCTCGCCCATTATGTGCGGGACCGCTGGCCGCCGGTGCAGTTGATCGTGATTTCGGGCAAGGTGGGCGTCAGCGCCGCGCACCTCCCCAGCGGCGCGCGGTTCATCAGCAAACCGTACCAGGAGCCGGTCCTGCTGGGCGCCATGCGCGGAATGATCGGGGGCGCAGCGTGAGCGAGGCGAGCCTCGGGACGGGCGCCCCGGCCGACATGATCGCCCCTGCCCCGCCCTCGGCATGGCGCCGGGTCCGCACCCCCGCCAATATCGTCATCGCGATCAGCGCCGGGCTGATCGTCGTCATCTTCGCGATCTTCGCCGTGCTCTGCGTGCAGGGCTATGCCAGCACGCTCGAGCAGGCGCGGCTCAAGGCGCAATCGGCGGCCGACGTGGTGGCGGAAGAGGCCGAGTGGATGCTGGGCGGCTCGAAGGCGCTGCTCATGCATCTGGCAACGGTCGCCACGGTCCCGGCCGACGTGACCGATACGGATCGCGCCAATATCGACACGGCACTCAAGGCGTTGCCGGTCGCCACGAGCTTCGGGCTCTACGACGCCACCGGGGCCGCGTTCGGCGGCGCGGGCGCAGCGGGCCTGCCAGCCTCGATCGGCGAGCTCGAGGTCTTCAAGGCGCTCGCTGCCGGGATGGACTTTGCCATCTCGCGGCAGATCGAGGATGCGGCCACCGGGGCGCCCCTGTTCGTGCTGGCGAAAAGGCTCACGGCGCCCGAGGGATTTGGCGGCGCAGCAGTCATTACCATTTCGGGGACGGTGATGCAGGAGCTGTGGACACCGCAACAGCTGGGCGCCGGCTCGACCGTAGGACTGCTGCTGCCCGACGGCTGGCTGATCGCGCGCTACCCCGCGGCCTCGCAAGCGGCGAACTCGAGCCAGCAGCCGCTGTTCACGACGCTGGCCGGACAGAACGCAGGAACGTATTATTCCCCCCGCTCGCCGGTCGACGGCGTGGCCCGGATGGTGGGCTTCCGCCGCCTGCCGGGGCTCGGCGTCATCGCCATTGCCTCGGTGTCGGAGGATGCGGCGCTTGCCGGATTGTGGAGCGCCATCGTCACCGTGCTCTGGCTGATGTGTCCGATCGCCATCGCGCTGTTCATCGGCTCGCTGGTCACGGCGAGCATCCTCAGAAAGAGCGCCCGGACGCAGGCCAACCTCGCGGCGGCGCTGGCGCACAATGAAACGCTGTTCCGGGAAATCCACCACCGGGTGAAGAACAATCTGCAGTCGGTGTCGTCGCTGCTGCAGATGCAGCCCATCCCCCGCGAGATCAAGGCCGATATGGGCCAGCGCATCGCGGCCATGTCGGCGGTACACGAGCATATCTACCGTTCGACCAACTTCGATACGGTGCGGGTGCAGAACTATCTCACGACGCTGATCGAGAACATCCGGGCCGGCAGCAGCCCCAGCGTGCGGGTGGTGGAGGACATCGAAGACCTCGAGGTCGACAAGGATGCGGCAACGCCGCTCGGGCTGATCATCAACGAAGTGGTGGCCAACGCCTTCAAGCATGCGTTCCCACAAGGGCGCGAGGGCACGATCCGGGTGTCGCTGGTCAGGCTCGCCGATGGCCGCGCCGAGCTGGCGGTGGCCGACGACGGCATCGGCTTCGATCCGGCGCAACCGGGCAAGGGCATCGGCCGGCGGCTGATCCGGGCGCTGACCTCGCAGCTCGGCGGCGAGTCGGAGTTCACCAGCGAGCCGGGGCTGGGCTCGCGGTTCGTGCTGGTGTTTCCGCTGGCGAAGTGAGAGTGGAGTCCTTCTCCCACGCGCGGAGGAAGCTGCTGCCGCAGGTCGCGGCCGCTTATGCTCAGCCTGGGGCCGCCCCCTCCACCACGCTGCGCGTGGTCCCCCTCCCCCGCTTCGCGGGAGAGGACGCCGGCCGCGGGCTCAGATGACGACGGTGATCTGTTCGCTCGCCCGCGTGACGCCGGTATAGAGCCAGCGGCGCCTGTCGTCGCGGAAGACGAAGCTTTCGTCGAAGAGGTAAACCTTGTCCCACTGGCTGCCCTGCGCCTTGTGGACGGTGAGGCAGTAGCCGAAGGTGAACTCGTCGAAGCGGCGGCGCTCGGGCCAGCCGAGCTGATCTTCCTCGCCGGAAAAGAACGCGGCGTGGGTGACGACGTGGGCCGGCACCTTCCTGCCGGTGGCGGTGGTTTCTTCCTCGGGCTCGAGGGTCATCGAGAAGCGATTGCCGGAGCGCGATTTTACTTCGGTGGCATTCCAGATCTGGCCGTTGAGCAGGCGCTTGCGCGGATTGTTGCGGAGGCAGACCAGACGATCGCCAGGCACCGGCTCGTGCCGGGGCAGATTTTTGAGCTCGCGCAGCCGGTCGTTGTAGTCGACGCGGGTCTTGTTGCGGCCGACCAGCACCTGATCGGCGGTGACCACCGCGTCGCGGTCGACTTCGGAGCGTGGAACGACGATCGAGTCATCGTAGCGGCCGTATTCGAGATAGCCGCCCTCGCGGATTTCCATCGACATGCGGATGATGGGATTGTCGGCGGCCTGGCGATGGATCTCGGTGAGCATCACATCGGGGTCGTTGCTGGTGAAGTAGCCGGCGCCCTGCACCGGCGGGAGCTGGAACGGATCGCCGAGCACGAGCACCTTGGTGCCGAAGCTCAACAGGTCCGTGGCGAGGCCTTCGTCCACCATCGAGACCTCGTCGATGACGATGAGATCGGCGAGCGCCGCCTCGCTCTCGGGATCGAGGGCGAATTTCGGCTCGCCCTCCTTGTCGGAAACGAGGGTGTAGATGAGCGAATGGATGGTGGAGGCGCCACGGCAGCCCTTCTTGCGCATGACCAGAGCGGCCTTGCCGGTGAAGGCGGCGTATTTGACCGAGCGCACGCCCTCGGCGAGATAGCGCGCGAGCGTCGACTTGCCGGTGCCGGCCCAGCCGAAGAGGCGGAAGACCTGCGGTCCGGACTTGTCCTTGAGCCAATTGGAGACGGCGAGCAACGCCGCATCCTGCTGCGGCGACCAGGTGGGCATCAGCGGGAAATCGGTTTGAACATCAGGGCTGTTTTAGGGGAAAACGTGGGGAAACAAAACAGGAACTTTGTTGGAAGTCGGCGTCCTTCTCCCCTTTGCGGGGCAAGGTGGCGCGGCTCGAGCCGTAA
>DATMTK010000125.1:0-6908 GCA_035564755.1 Devosia sp.
TGCAGGTCGGCCCATTTCCAGGTGCCGTCCGGATACTTGATGCCGGCTTTGTCGAAGTCGTCCTTGTTGTAGTAGAGGACGTTGGTCGCCGTATCGCGCGGGATCGAATAGAGCTTGCCGTTGAGCGAGTGGATGCGCAGCGAATCCTTGACGTACTGGTCGATCGGGAAGTTCGTCTTTGCGATCCACGGCCCGAGGTCTTCGAGCGTGTTGCGCGCCGCGTAGCTTGGTACGTTGGTGATGAAGAACACGTCGGGGCCGCCGCCCGCAGCGAGCTCGGCGTCGAGCTTGGTGAAATAGCCCGACCACGGTGCGTTCTGCAGCTCGATATGCACATCGGGATGCTTGGCCATGTAGTCGGCGGCAATCTTCTGGAACGGCGGAACTTCCGGCGGGTCGCCCCAGAACGCGAATACGAGGTTGGTGTCGGCGAAAGCCGGCGTGGCGATGCTGAGGGCGAGCCCCAACACGGCAGACCACAGAGTCTTCATGATCGTTCTCCCTTCGTCATGTTCAGACCTACACCGTTGGGGCGTAGGATGGTGTTGGGGACAGGCGCGCGACGAACGCAGCAAGCTCCCCGGCAGATGGATTGGCGCTGTTGCCTGCGCCCGTTGTCGACAGCGATCCGCAGGCAACGGCGCTCAGTAACTGGTCCTCGATTGCGTCACCGCGGACGGCCGCGGCAATGAAGCCCGCGGCGAACGCATCGCCGGCGCCGACCGTGTCGACGACCTTCACGGCAGGCGCCTTGACGTCATGCCGGCGGCCCGAAGCGATAGCGCTTGCGCCCTGCGGCCCGCGCTTGGTTACGATCACCGGCGCAAGCCCGGCAAGCGCCTGAAGCGCAGCCTCGGCGTTGCGTGTGCCGGTCAGCCTCAACGCTTCGGCCTCGTTGGGTGAAAACACATCGCACAGGCCGATGAACTCGCGGACGCCCGCCGACTCGAGATCGGCGCCTTCGCCATTGCAGTCGCCATAGATGCTGACCCCTGCCGCTTTGGCCGCCCGCATGAACGCCATCCAGTCGGGCTCGAGCCGGAATGTTTGCAGCAGCCATTTCGGCTGCAGCTGCTCGAGCAGCCCCACGTCGGGGGCGCGCAGGGCACCCTCGCGATAGGTGATGAAGCCGCGCTCGCCCGCCCCCGAGAACGCGACCGAGACCTGCTGCAGGCTGCGATGCAGCTCTCGGAAGGCACTGGCATCAATGCCATCGGCCTTCGCCGCGTCGCGCACAATGCCGCTGAAGCGGTCGGTGCCCAGATCGCAGGCCCAGGCCGTCCGGAGCCCCAGCCGGGTAAGACCGAGGGCCATGTTGTAGCAGCCGCCGGGGCGGATGGTGAGGCCGTCCGCAAACACCTCACCGCCCAAGACCGGCGGGCGATCGAGATCGGAAAAGATCAGGTCGCAATAGTACTCGCCGGCCACCAGAACATCGAAGCGCCCGCTCATCGCCAGCCCTCCGTGTACTGCGGATAGGCGGCCAGGAAATCGTCGACCAGCGGCTCGGCCCGTGAATAGGACAGCACCAGTGGATGCGCCACCAGCGCATCGATCGCCAGCGCCCGGTCCTTGCTCAGGATCGCTTTGGCGGCCAGCCGCTCGTAGTGCTTGACCGACTGGATCAGGTAGCGCTGCTCTTCCGGCATCTGCCCGATGGGCACCGGGTGGATACCGCTCTCGTCGACGATGCAGCTCACCTCGACCACGTCGTCGTCGTGGAGATCGGCAATCGCGCCGCCGTTGACGACATTGAGGCCAGTGCGGATGCGGCCAGTGCCCTCCAGCGCTTCCATCAAGCTCAGCGCGACGCCGGCATAGCCCTCGCCGTCGTCGACGTGCTCGACCTCCTCGTCGGTGTCGGCCTCGATCTGTGTGGCGTGCGCCATGTAGCTGCCGCTGCGACGGTGCTCGTAGTCAAAGTACGCCTTCAGTGCGGCGTCAGGATTGCGGGCCGCATCGATGCGGCGCAACTCGGCGATGAGCTGGCGGTTGAGCTCCAGCACCTCTTCGCCGCGCGTCGGGCCGTTGCCGTGCCCGTTCATCGCCTGGTCGATGTAGTAGTAGTAATAGAGGTACTCGTTGATCCACATGCCCTGCCGGCGCACCACGCGCGGCTCGAACACGCGCAGGTTGGTGCTGGCAAGGAAGCCGTCATCGGCCAGCGCCTCCGGCAGCCGGTCGACGCCCTCGACCTTGGCCTGCCGCGTGAACGACAGATGGTTGAGCCCGAAAAGGTCGGCCTCGACCTCCTGCGGGTCGACACCCAGCCGATGCGCCAGGGCGTTCTGCGCGCCGTTGGCGCTGTCGCAGATGCCGACGCAGCGGGTGATGCCGGCGTCGCTCAGCGCCTGGCTCACGAGACCGGCGGGGTTGGTGAAATTGAACAGCCACGCATCGGGGCTGAGCTCGCGCAGCCGCCGGGCATAACTCAGGATAGTCGGGATGCTGCGCAGCGCCATGGCGAAGCCGCAGGCGCCGGTGGTCTCCTGCCCAAGCACGCCATGCTTGAGCGCAATCCGCTCGTCGGTCACGCGGCCTTCGGCGCCGCCAGGGCGCACCGTGGTCACCACGTGGTCGACGCCGGTAAAGGCCTCGTCGATCGAGGTTGTGGTGGTGATCGCAACGCCTTGGCCGTCGCGGCGGGCCAGTTCGGCGCAGAGCGCGCCGATCAGCTGCAACTGCGCAGCGTCGGTGTCCATCAGGCAGATTTCGGTGAGGCCGAGCCGGCCGGCGCGCTTCAGCGCCGACTGCACAAACAGGGGCGCCCGCACTCCCCCTCCGCCGACGATGGCAAGCTTCATCGCGTCCTCTCCCGCAACTGGTTATATCCAGTCATATTGAGTTGGGATAGAGTGACAAAGACGTTTTTGTTGATGTCGCGCTGACGCATTCCGGGGCGCGCCATTGGCCTTGGGATGATAAGGATGGGCGGGGAGTCGACCGCAGAAAATGAACGTCCTGAGCCGCGAGGATGTCCGACCGCTCTATAAGCAGGTGAAGGATCGCCTGCTCGAAGCGCTCATTGACGGCACGGTACCGCCGATGGGCAAGCTCGCCTCCGAGCGCGAGCTGGTCGAGCAGTACGGCGTGAGCCGCATCACCGTGCGCCAGGCCATGCGCGAGCTGGTTGCCGAAGGGCATCTGCGCAGCCACCCGGGCAAAGGGTTTTATGCCACCGGCCGCTCGATCTCGCAGGCCTTCGAGCTCGAGCTCCTGCGGAGCTTCACCGCCACCGCACTGCGCCACGGCTTGCGACCCGGCGCGCAATTGATCAGCGGCAAGATGATCGCGGCCGACGAGAGGCTCGCGGCAGCGCTCCACATCCGCACCGGCGAGCCGGTTATCGAGTTGCGTCGCCTGCGCCTGCTGGACGGGGAGCCGGTCGCCATTGCCGAAGACTGGCTGGAGGCCGACAAGGCCCCTGGCCTGCTCACGCTCGACTGGAAGAGCGGCAACCGCTCCCTCTATGACGAACTCCGGCAGCGCTTCGGCCTCCATCCCGAGAGCGGCGAGACCGTGCTTTCCTCGCGCCTCGCGAGCGCTGACGAGGCAAGGCTCCTTGGCCTCAAGCGGCCGGCTGCGGTGCTGACGGTCGAGCAAATCGCCTATTCGCGAGACGGCACCCCGATCAACGCGACCCGCTCGATCCACCATCCAACGCGCTACCCGCTCCGCCTCGAGCAGGGCAACCGCTGAGTTCCCTATTTCACCGCGCCGACCACGACGCCGCGGGTCAGCGTGCGCTGGAAGATCAGAAAGAAGATAATGGTCGGCGTGATCCCCATCAGCGAGGCCGCCGCCTGCAGCACCGGATCGAACAGGTTTTGCCCGCGCGTCAGCCCCATCGCCACCGAGACGGTTTGATGACTGTTTGAAACGAGGAAGACCAGCGGGATCAGAAACTCGTTCCACGTCCAGATAAAGAAGAACGTCGCGATGACCATCAGTGTCGGTCGCAGGACCGGCACCAGGACCAGCCAGAGGACCTGCCAGCGGCTCGCGCCATCAATTTCGGCCGCTTCGAGGATCTCGCGCGGGAAGCTGCTCAGCACGGACGACAGCAGATACGTGCCGAACGCGCTTTGAAGCACCGTGAAAATAATGATCACCGAGAGCTGGGTGTCGTAGAGGCCACTCACCTTCGCCATGAAGTAGAGCGGATAAACGATCGATTCCTGCGGGATCATGATGCCGAGCAGCAAGAGCACAAGGATCACCCGCGAGCCGCGGACCTTTCCAATGCCAATGGCATAGGCGTTGAAGAGGCTCAGCGCGGCCCCGAAAACAGCGACGGCAGCACTGATCAGGACGCTGTTTACAAGCTTCATCGTGAAGTCTGAGATGCTCCAGAACTTCGCGATGGCACTGAAGTCCAAGCTCGTCGGAATGGAGAGAGGGCCGTTCTGCGCGTAGTCAACCGACGATTTGATGCCGTTGATGAGGGTCAGGAAGAACGGAAAGAGCGTGGCGGCAAGAGCCACGATCAAGAGCGCGAGCACAAGCCAACGACCGGGCCCGCGTTTCCTGCTCGAGTGCGCGACCCCGGTTTTGGCTGTGGTCGTGTCGCCGATGGTAAAGGTTGCGTCCGCCATGGCGCTATTCCGTTGCCTGTTGCTGCGACTGGAAGCGCAGGAAGATGACGGCCAGAACGACAGTCAGCACCATTTGCACGACGGCTATCGCTGCCGCGTAGCCCACGCGTTGCGTCGTAAAGAAGTGGTAGTAGGTCAGGTAGGACGGCACGAGTGTCGCATTGTCGGGGCCGCCGGCCGTCAGCACGAAGACTGGGGCGAACACCTTGAGCGCCGCGATCAGCGTGGTCAGCACGACAACGAAGATCTCCGGCGCAAGCATCGGCACCGTGATCGAGAACAGGCGCTGCCACCAGCCGGCGCCATCGAGCTGCGCCGCCTCGTAGAGCGCCGGGTCGATCCGCGACAGGCCGGCCATGAACACGACGAGACAATAGCCGACCTGGATCCACACGATCATCAGCGAGACGGCCCAGATGGCGTAAGTCGCATCGCCGATCCAGTTCTGGGCGAGCACGCCCAGGCCGATCGCCTTGAGGACAATGTTGGCGACGCCGACCGGGTTCAGAATCCAGCCCCACAGCACGCCTGCGGTCGTCACCGGCAGGATCTGCGGCAGGTAGAAGCCGGCGCGGAAGAAGCTCGAGACCCGCTCGCCCCACTGGTCGCGCACATAGTCGAAGAGCAGCGCGGCGAGCACGAGGCCGATGAGCACCGGAATGATGGTCATCGAGAAGATGAGCAGCACGGTGTGGATCATCGAGCCCCAGAACTGGTCGTCGGTGATCAACCGCTGGTAGTTCTGCAAGCCTATCCAGCGCGGGGTACCCACGCCCTTCCAGGCGGTGAAGCTCAGGGCAAGATTGGCGACCTGCGGGATGAGGACGATCAGCAGGAAGCCGATCGCACCGGGGATGAGATAGAGATAGTAGCCTCGCCGATGTATGGCGAGGGCGCCGTGGGCTGCCGCCATATTCCCCTCCGCTGCCGGATGGCCGCGCTCCCCTCCAGAAGCGCGGCCGCCGTGAACCCAGGCGCTACTGGTTCGCCTGCGCGTCGTCGTATACCTTCTTGATCTGATCGACGAACTGCTCCGGGGTCAACGTGCCCTGGAACAGACCCGTGTCCTTCTGGTTCAGCACGTCGTAGTAGCCGGGGACCGGCCAGTCGGGGTAGAAGCCGAGGCCGTTCTTGTCCGAGATCTGCTTGAACACCGCGGCGGCATTCTTGCCGACCGGATTGGTGATCGTGGCCGGATCGGCCGCGATGGCGACGCCGCCGTCATTGGCGAGCTCGGTCTGGTATTTCGGCGAGAGCGTCAGGCTGATCCAATCGGCCGCCAGGTCGGGGTTCTTGGCGCCCTTGGGCACGACCCAGAGATTGCCCGTCGAACCCACCGAATATTTCGGCGTCGGGATCACGAACTGACCCCACTTGAAGTCCTTGATGGTCGAGGCGAACGTGCCAAGGTTCCACGTGCCCGAGACGTACATGGGGGCCTTGCCGGACATGAACAGCTGGGCGGCGTCGGGATCCTTCATGCCGGTCGAGTCCTTGCTGATATAACCCTTGCTCACCCAGTCGGTGAGGGTCTGCGCGGCATAGAGATAGGGCGCCCCATCGAGCGGCGCCTTCAGGCCTTGATAGTTCTGGATCCACGTATCGTCCGCCTTGGTGTAGGCCAGCGAGGCGAGCAGGTGCTGGCCGCTGGTGTCGATGGCGCCCAGAGCGAGTGGCGTGATGCCTTGCTTCTTGAAGGCATCCATGTCGGCGACCCATTCGTCGATCGTGGTCGGCACCTTGAGGCCGGCCTTGTCGAACATGTCGATGTTGTAGAAGCACGACACGTACTCGCCATAGACCGAGATGCCCCAGACGTGGCCCGAGCCGTAGATGCCCTTGTCATCGTACTTGCTGAGCACAAGGTCACCCGAGTTCAGGATCTTGTCCCAGCCTTCCTTGGTCACGTAGTCATCGAGGTTGGTCAGCAGCCCCTGACTCGAGACCAGGCCGGCGGTGGCGTTGCCCTTGTTGTACTCGAGCACGTCGGGCGCCTGGTCCGAATTGAGGATCATGCTGCCCGAGGCCTGGAGCTGCTGGAAGGTCTTCTGCTGGAAGTTGACCGTCACATCCGGGTGCTTGGACTTGAACTCGTCGAGCGCTTTGGTCCAGGCGACGCCCTCGGAGCTCGTCGGGTCTTCGAACCACCAGATGTTGAAGGTCTTCTGCTGAGCCATCGCCGTGCTGCTCATGAGCATGAGCGACGCGGCGGCGACGAGCGCCAGTCTCGATAGTGACGTCATGGTCTCCTCCTCGCGGACCGCTGTTCCTCCTGGCGCCGGCGTGGTCCGCACCGACCCGGCCACCGGATAT
>DATMTK010000126.1:0-3371 GCA_035564755.1 Devosia sp.
ATGACGCCGAGGCCGCGCGCATGTGCGGCGATCGCCGCCGGCAGCACGCCCGAGGTCGGGGCCAGCCGGCCGTCGAGCCCGAGCTCGCCGAGCGCCACGAAGCCGTCGACCGCGTCGGCCGGGAAGGCGCCGAGCGCCGCCATCAGCGCCAGTGCGATCGGCAGGTCGAAATGGCTGCCCTCCTTGGGCAGGTCGGCCGGCGCGAGGTTCACCACCACGCGCTTGCCGGGGAGGCTCAGGCCCGACGAGGTCAGCGCGGCGCGCACCCGTTCGCCGGCTTCCTTGATGGCCTTGTCGGGCAGCCCGACGATGACGAAGGCCGGCACGCCGCCGGTGAACTGCGCCTGCACATCCACCGGCACCGCTTCGATGCCCTGGAACGCCACGGTCTGCACCCGCGCGGCCATCGCCTGTCCTCACTCCCTCTCGGCCCAAACCCTAACAAGCACGGTTAATGCCGGCAAGAACATTTCGGGAACGGTCGTGGAATCGCGGCCCGCTCGGCATCGTTGCCGTCGTTAACCATCGTGCGAAATCAAAGGGTTAGCGCAAGCTTTCGTTTACCGCCCCATGTTGAATCGAAACCACGTTTCATTTTTGCCACGAGACCCGTCCAGCATGGCCTCCGCCGTCCGCCTGCCCGTTTCGATTGCGTCATCCTGGAAGCCATTGGCGGCAATGCTGCTGCTGCTGGCCCTGTCGGCCTGCGCCACGAGCCCGCGCTATATGGGCAGCGAGGTCGGGCCGCCGATGCATGGCGACAATCGTCCGCATCCGGGCGTGGCCAAGGCGCGCAAGCTGCCGATCCAGGGCATGGACGTGGCGCGCTACCAGGGCGCGATCGACTATTCCAAGGTACGCGCGGCGGGCGTGCAGTTCGTCTACATGAAGGCGACCGAGGGCAACGACTATGTCGACCCGGCCTTTGCCGGCAACTGGGCACGCGCCAAGGCGGCCGGCATGGCGCACGGCGCCTATCACTTCATGACCTGGTGCTCGACGGCAGCCCAGCAGGCGGCATGGTTCGTCAAGAACGTGCCGGCCGACCCCGACGCCATGCCGCCGGTGCTCGACCTCGAGTGGAACCACGGCTCGTCGTGCACGACCAAATTCAGCAAGGCCGACATGCTCGACAAGATCCGGCTGATGCTCAAGGTGATGGAGCAGCACACCGGCAAGATGCCGGTGATCTACACCGACATCACCTTCCACCACGACATCCTCGAGGGCGAACATTTCGACAATGCCTTCTGGCTGCGCTCCACCGCGGCCGAGCCGCCGCAGCGTTACGGCGACCGCCGCTGGATGATGTGGCAGTGGACGCAGACCGGCACGCTCAACGGCGTCGTCGGCGAGGTCGACCGCAATGCCTTCTACGGCGATGTCAACGACTGGACGATGTTCCTCCTCACCGGCTGCGACCCGCGCGTGCTCGACGCGCTCGGGCCCCAGGGCAAGTGCCAATTGGTGAAATGACCAGGCCGCCGCTTGTGCCGGCTGGCGCGCAAGAATAGCGTTTGGTCGGGACAAGACCGGGCAGCGGGCCCGGACTCCAGCACAGGGGAGATAACGATGGCGAAAGGTCAATTGCGCTCCAACAAGGAAGCGAAAAAACCCAAGAAGGAAAAGCCGAAGGTGCTGGCGACGGCCGGCCTCAACCAGGCGACGGTCGCACCGGGCAAGAAAAAATAGGGCGTTCCGGTACGTCCCGCCCAAAGGCCGCCTTCCGGCGGCCTTTTTGTTTGGGTCGAACGCCACGTGACGTTCGGATTACGGCACGGCGCCGAACAGTCCGGCCGCGTGGATGCCGTCGATCAGGAACTGCATGGCGAGTGCGGCCAGCAGCACGCCGACGACACGGCTCACCACGGCAAGGCCGGTGAGGCCGAGCAGCCGCTGGATCGGAATGGCGACCAGCATGCCGAGGTAGCAGAGCACGAGGATCGCCAGCATCCCTGCGATCACCTCGGCCCATTCGATGGTGAACAGGCCGGTGGGGGACGCCAGCAGGATCGTGGCACTGATCGCGCCGGGGCCGGCGATCAGCGGCGTCGCCAGCGGAAACACCGAAATGTCGGGCCGGGTGCGGGCTTCGTTTTCCTCTTCGGGCGTGGTGCCCGTGCCGCCCGAATGGCGGGCGAACACCATGTCGATCGAGATCAGGAGCAGCAGCACGCCGCCGGCGATGCGCAGTGCCGGAAGCGTGATGCCGAAGATCGACAGCAGGGCCTGGCCGAACACGGCGAAGAACAGCAGGATGCCGGTCGCGATCGACACCCCGCGCAGCGCGAACACCTGCCGCTCGGTGCGCGTGTTGCGCTCGGTCAGCGCCGCATAAACGAGGATCAGGTCGGCCGGCCCGAGGGTCGCAAAGAAGGTCGACAGCGAGAGCAGCAGGGTGTCGAGACGCATGGCCGCACCATGACCGATGCCACTCGCAAAGGCGAGACCTCGCATTCGCCGCGATCGGCATGGCAAGGTCGCGCGCAATGACCGACTTCACGCCCGTCACCCTGAGCCTCGCCGCGCCGCCCGCGCGCGACCGGCGCATCGTGCTGACGGCGTCGGTATCGGTGCTGCTGCATCTGGCGCTGCTGGCGGTCCTGGTGCTGCCGCGGCTGCAGCCGCAGGAGGCGGGCGATCCGCCGCCGATTACGGTGGAGCTGGTGCCGCCGAGCGCCGTCCCATCGCTCGAGCCGTCGCTGGAGCTATCGTCGTCCGAGCCGCCGTCGTCGCAGGAACCATCCTCGGCATCGGCATCGGCACCGGCGTCCTCGTCCGAGCTGCCGTCGTCTGCCGAGCCCGCATCGGCGGCGGCATCGTCCGCTCCGGCATCGTCCGCCATGGCGTCGGCTGCCTCGTCGGAACGGCCGGCGTCGGAGCCCGCATCGTCGGAGGCGCTGGCCTCGTCTTCGGCCCAGCCGATCAAGGGCGCCAGACCGGTGGTCATTCCGGTCGGGCCGAGCGAGGTCTCGTCGGACGAGATGTCCTCGGCCGAGGACACGGCGTCGGCCTCCGGGCTTTCGTCCGCCGCGTCCGAAATATCGTCGGCCGAGGCGTCGAGCGAGGCGGCGTCGGACCAAGCCTCGGCGCTCACCACCACCGATACCGCTGCCAGCGACGCCACCGGCGAGGACTCGGCTTCCGCGGCGGCCTCGTCGGCCTCGGACGAGCCGCCACCACCGGGCAGCGGCCTGCTGCACGCCGCCAAGCGGTTCTATCTCGCCGGCATCCTCGATGCCCCGGGCATGGCGCGGGCCAAGGCGGCGATCAAGCAACTGCCGCCGCAGCGCCGGCTGGTCCAGACCTGCAACATCGAGGCCATCGGCCAGATCGGCAATGCCGGCCGGCACTACCGGCCCGACGCGCTG
>DATMTK010000127.1:0-4075 GCA_035564755.1 Devosia sp.
TTACGGGCTCGAGCAGCGCCAGGCGCGCGTCCGCTGAGCCGATTGGAATAGAGACGGAGACGAAAAGATGGCCGAGCTGATCCTTCCCAAGGCCAGCCAGCCCAGCAAGGGCAAGACCTGGCCGAAGCCGGCGGGGGCGACTCGGCTGCGCGAATACCGGGTCTATCGCTACGACCCGGACAGCGAGGCCAATCCGCGCATCGATACCTATTTCATCGATCTCGACGACTGCGCGCCGATGGTGCTGGACGGCCTGCTCTACATCAAGAACAAGATCGACCCGACGCTGACGCTGCGCCGCTCCTGCCGCGAGGGTATCTGCGGCTCGTGCGCGATGAATATCGACGGCGCCAACACGCTCGCCTGCACCAAGGCGATGGACGACATCAACGGGCCGATCCGCATCTACCCCTTGCCGCACATGCCGGTGGTCAAGGACCTGGTGCCGGATCTGTCGACGTTCTACGAGCAGCACCGCTCGATCGAGCCGTGGCTCAAGACGACCACGCCGCCGCCCGAGACGGAGTGGCTGCAGAGCAAGCCGGAGCGCGAGAAGCTCGACGGGCTCTACGAATGCATCCTGTGCGCGTGCTGCTCGACCTCGTGCCCGTCCTATTGGTGGAACGGCGAGAAGTACCTGGGGCCGGCGGTGCTGCTGCAGGCCTATCGCTGGCTGATCGACAGCCGCGACCAGGCGCAGACGGAGCGGCTCGACAACCTCGAGGATCCGTTCAAGCTCTATCGCTGCCACACGATCATGAACTGCGCGAAAGTCTGTCCGAAGGGGCTCAATCCGGCCAAGGCGATCGCCGAGATCAAGAAGCTGATGGTGGAACGGCGGGCGGCCTAGCGTGTACGAAACGATCGTCCATGTGAGCGAACTGGCGCAGGCCCGCGTGCTGATCGCGGCGCTCAAGGCGCATGGCTTTCATCCGCTGGAGGGCGGCCAGAACGGCCTTCCGGGCATGCCGGGGGTGGTCGAGCCCAGGGGCATCGCCATCCAGGTGCCGGACGAGGAGGCGCGCGACGGCAAGCTGCTGGCCGAGGACCTGCTGAAGCAGATGCGGGCGCGATGAACCGGGAGAGTGGTCCCTAGAATGGCCATTTTTGGCGCGACATCTGGCAGTTATCGTTGAGGGGCCGGAGCGATTGGTCTATATGCGCAAACGAATTGTTAACCTTGCGTGGTCGGGCATGGACATGGGATTTGCGGTGATCGGTCGGGCCGGTCTGATCGGAGCGGGCCTCGGGGCCGCGCTGTTGCTGTCGGCCTGCGCGTCGAGCGGCGTCACCGTGGCCAACGCCGATACCGAACAACTGGCGCCGGTCGACCAGGGGAACGTCTCGACGCAGGCGTTGCCGCCGATCGGGCCCAACGGCGAAGTGCAGGGGGGCAACGGCCAGCCCAGCACGCTGCCGCCGACGACCGCCGGGACGCAGGTGGCGACGGCCACTCCGCCGGGCACGACCCTGCCGACCACGCCGGGCGGCGTGCCCAACAGTTCCGGGCGTGACCTCACCGGCGGGCTGACGGTCGAAAAGCTGCTCGGGCGCTGGACCGTGGTCTCGGGCCAGAACCAGTGTGCGCTCAACCTGACGCAGACCGCCAAGGGCAGCCATTATCGCGCCTCGGCGCCGGCCTGCACGCTCAAGGGGTTGACGCAGGTCGCGAGCTGGACGCTCGCCGGCTCGCAGGTGCAGCTCTTCGACGAGGGCGGCAATTTGATCGCGGCGCTGATCCTCAGCGGCAACCGCTTCATCGGGACGCTTTCGGGCGGCACCGGCATATCGATGGTCGGCTGACACCGCCCGAAATTGCGGCTATGGGCACGCCCGTGCCGCAATCGCTCCCCTCACCCGTGACTCTCGCGCTCGACCGCATGGTGGCGGCGGGGGCGCTCACCGGCGATCCGCTGCAATCGGCGGCGGCGCGCGAACTCGATCGCGTCGCGGACGAGCTCGCGGAGGCGCGGCCGGCGCTGTTCGGGCGGCGCAAGGCCGTCAAGGGCGCCTATCTCGTGGGCGCCGTCGGCCGCGGCAAGACCATGCTGATGGACCTGTTTTTCGCCGCGGTGCGGGTCCGGCGCAAGCGGCGGGTGCATTTCGACGAGTTCATGGACGAGCTCCATGCGGCGATCACCGAGTACCGCAAGGACAACCAGGGCGATCCGATCGCGGCGGTGACCAAGCCGATCATCGCCGACACGCGGCTCCTCTGCCTCGACGAGTTCCAGGTGCAGGACATCGCCAACGCGATGCTGCTCGGCCGGCTGTTCGAAAAGCTGTTCGCCGGCGGGGTGACGCTGGTTGCGACGTCGAATACGCCGCCCGACCGGCTCTACTGGAATGGGCTCAACCGCCAGCTTTTCCTGCCATTCCTCGAGCTCCTGAACGCTGGGGTCGAGGTGGTGCCGCTCGATGGGCCAACCGACTACCGCCGGCTGAAGTTCGAGGGCGAGGAGGTTTATCAGTTCGGGGCCGGCCCTCAGGTCGATGCGGCGATGAATCGGCTCTGGCTGAGGCTGACCGGCGGGGTGGAGGGAAAACCGGAGACATTGCGATCGCTTGGACGCGAGATTTTGGTGCCAAAAGCCGCGATGGGGGCGGCGCGCTTTTCGTTCAAAGCGCTTTGCGCGGCGCCGCTGGGGGCGCGGGACTATCTGAAGCTGGCGCACAGCTACGATACGCTGATGGTCGAGAACGTGCCGCAGTTCGTGCGGACCAATCCAAGCGCCGCAAAGCGTTTCATCCTCCTGATCGATACGCTTTACGACCGCGGCATCAAGCTCAGCGCGAGCTTTGCGGTGCCGCTCGACCGGCTGGTGGCCGATTCGGCCAATGCCGGCGAGTTCGACCGGACCCTGTCCCGGCTCGATGAAATGCGGTCGCGAGACTACCTCGAAGCGGCGCACAAAGCCCGCACGGACGCCACCAAAGCCTGACTTGTTAACGCCGGATGCAGGGTCTATAGGGGCCCCAATTTCAACGTAAATCGGGATTTCGGGCTCATGGCGCGCAAGAAGATCGCCCTTATCGGTGCGGGACAGATTGGCGGCACGTTGGCGCATCTTGCGGCGACCAAGGAACTGGGAGACGTGGTGCTGTTCGACATCGTCGACGGCACGCCCCAGGGCAAGGCGCTCGACCTCAGCCAGTCGGCTCCCGTCGAAGGCTTCAACGCCTCGATCAAGGGGACTTCCGAATACAAGGACATCGCGGGGGCCGACGTGATCATCGTCACCGCCGGCGTGCCCCGGAAGCCCGGCATGAGCCGCGACGATCTGCTCGAAATCAACCTCAAGGTGATGGAGCAGGTGGGCGCGGGCATCGCCAAATACGCGCCGGACGCGTTCGTCATCTGCATCACCAATCCGCTCGATGCGATGGTCTGGGCCCTGCAGCGCTTCTCGGGCCTGCCGTCGGGCAAGGTCATCGGCATGGCCGGGGTGCTCGACTCGGCACGCTTCCGGTACTTCATCGCCGACGAGCTCAAGGTTTCGGTTGAAGATGTCTCGGCCTTCGTGCTCGGCGGCCATGGCGACTCGATGGTGCCGCTGCCGCGCTACTCGACGGTCGCCGGCGTGCCGCTGACCGACCTGGTCAAGATGGGCTGGCTCAACAAGGACCGGCTCGACCAGATCATCCAGCGTACCCGCGACGGCGGCGCCGAGATCGTCGGGCTCT
This sequence comes from Devosia sp., assembly GCA_035564755.1. Taxonomy (GTDB): domain Bacteria; phylum Pseudomonadota; class Alphaproteobacteria; order Rhizobiales; family Devosiaceae; genus Devosia_A. Next base: position 3,685 of record DATMTK010000127.1, read on the forward strand.
TGAAGACCGGGTCGGCGTTCTATGCGCCCGCGACCTCGGCGATCGAGATGGCCGAGAGCTACCTCAAGGACAAGAAGCGCGTGCTGCCCTGCGCCGCCTTCCTCAAGGGCGAATACGGCGTCAAGGGGACCTATGTCGGCGTGCCGGTGGTGATCGGCGCCGACGGCGCCGAACGCGTCGTCGAAATTTCGCTCAATTCGGCCGAGCAGAAGGCCTTCGACAAATCGGTCGCGGCCGTCGAAGGCCTGATCGAAGCCTGCAAGAAGATCGCCCCGAAGCTGGCGTAATCGAACAAGGAGCATCCGACTCTTTCCACCGGGTCATTCCCGCGCAAGCGGGAACCGCCGTTTCGGATCGAGCCGATGCACCGCAAACAGAGGTTCCCGCTTTC
>DATMTK010000128.1:0-2718 GCA_035564755.1 Devosia sp.
ACGCCTATCCGGCGCAGTGGAATGACGACGAAGGCGAAAAGCCGCGCGTCACGATCCTCGTCGGTAAGACCGCGCGGGTCGTGCCGGCTCCTGGCGACCGCATCCTGGCGCGGATCGACCCCGGTGATGGGCCGCTGCCGCAGTACACTGGCAAGCCGCTCAAAATTCTCGACAAGCCGCGGCGTGGCCAGATCGGCATCGTTCGCATCGACGGGGACGGCGCACGGCTGATCCCGGTCGACCGCAAGCTCAAGGAGATGCGGATCGACGGCGGCGACCTGGGCGCCGCCGTCGACGGCGACCTGGTCGAAGTGACCACCAAGGTCAGCGGCCGGCTGATGATCCCCAAGGCCAAGGTGGTCGAGGTCATCGGGAACCCCAAGTCCGAGGGCGCGGTCTCGATGATCGCGATCCACAACCTCGAAATCCCCTATCGCTTCCCTGCTTCGGTGCTGAAGGAAGCCGAGGAAGCCAAAGAGGCCTCGCTCAAGGGCCGCGAGGACTGGCGTCACCTCCCGCTGATCACCATCGATCCGCCAGACGCCAAGGATCATGACGACGCGGTGCACGCCGAGCCGGACACCGATCCCAAGAACCCCGGCGGTCACGTCGTCACCGTCGCGATTGCCGACGTCGCGGCGTATGTGCGGGCCGGCACGGCGCTCGACCGCGAGGCGTATCTACGCGGCAATTCGGTGTACTTCCCCGACCGGGTCGTACCGATGCTGCCCGAGCGCATCTCCAACGATCTCTGCTCGCTCAAGGAAGGGGAGAACCGCCCTTCGATCGCCGTCAGGATGGTGTTCGACTCCGAGGGCAGAAAAAGATCGCACAGCTTCCATCGCGTGCTGTTCCGCTCGGCGGCCAAGCTCAGCTACCAGCAGGTGCAGGCGGCGATCGACGGCCGGCCGGACGACAAGACCGCGCCGCTCCTCGAGCCGATCCTGAAGCCGCTTTACCGCGCCTACGAAGCGATGGTGAAGGCGCGCGAGGAGCGTTCGCCGCTCGACCTCGACCTGCCCGAGCGCAAGATCATCCTCGACAACGCCGGGATGGTGGCCGACGTGCGGACGCCCGAGCGGCTCGAAGCGATGCGGCTCATCGAGGAGATGATGATTGCCGCCAACGTCGCGGCGGCGGAGACGCTGGAAAGGCGCAAGACCGCCCTACTCTATCGCGTGCACGATACGCCCAGCCGCGAGAAACTGGACGCGCTGCGCGAGTTCCTCGGCTCGCTCGATCTCAACTTCGCCAAGTCCGAGGCCGTCCGCACGCAGGACTTCAACCGGGTGCTGGCCAAGGCGCGGGCCGAAGGCAAGACCCAGCAGGTCAGCGAGATGGTGCTGCGCTCGCAGGCGCAGGCCGTCTATTCGCATGAGAATCTCGGGCATTTCGGCCTCAATCTCGACCGTTATGCACACTTCACCTCACCGATCCGTCGCTATGCCGACCTCATCGTGCACCGCGCGCTGATCGCGGCGCTCGACCTGGGCAAGGACGGGCTGACCCAAGGGGAGATCGCCAAGCTGCCAAGCATAGGCGAGCACATCTCGGCCACCGAACGGCGCGCGATGCTGGCCGAGCGCGAGACCTCGGACCGGCTGCTGGCGCAGTTCCTTGCGACCAAGATCGGCGCCGAATTCATGGGCCGGATTTCCGGCGCGACCCGCTCGGGCCTGTTCGTGCGCCTGCTCGAGACCGGTGCGGACGGGTTCATCCCCGCCTCGACCATCGGCGAGGACTATTACCGGTTCGTGGAGGAGATGCAGGCCCTCGTCGGAGACCGCACCGGCGAGACATTCCGTATCGGCGATACGGTCAAAGTTCGGCTGCTCGAGGCGGCACCAATTGCGGGCGCGCTGCGTTTCGAGCTTCTAAGCGAAGGCAACCGCGGCAAACCGTCATCTTTGAAGCGGCGGCCAAGGCGCTCATCTCAGAGCTACGGTCCGCGCGGCCGAAGGAGATAGGCCGATGCCCGTCACGATCAACAGCAACCCCGACCAGCGCTCGATCGGTCAGGCGATGTGGAACGGTGCCAAGTTGCGCTGCCCGCGTTGCGGCAAGGGCCACCTGTTCAGCTCCTACCTCAAGGTGGCGGACCAGTGCGATGTGTGCGGCGAAGAGTTGTTCCATCACCGCGCCGACGACATGCCGCCCTACATTGCGATCGTGATCGTCGGCCACATCATCGTCGGGCTCATGCTCGAGCTCGAGCTGCACGCGACGGTGGCGCCGTGGATGTACATGGTGACGATGGTGCCCCTGGCGGTGATCCTGCCGCTGCTCATGCTGCCTTCCATCAAGGGGGCGATCGTCGGGCTGCAATGGGCCAACCGCATGTACGGCTTCGACGAACGGAGCAAGCGGCCCAACCCCGCGCTGCCAAGCTACCCCTGAGGCTCAGAGGCGCCCGCGGCGCCTTGACAATCAGTCGCAAATCCGTAGGTTGCGCGCAAATTTCAGGGCTTTCGCCCGTTCCCCAAGGATTCCGACATGGCCAAAGCCGCCTCCATCAAGATCAAGCTCGTGTCGACGGCCGATACCGGCTTCTACTACGTCACCGAGAAGAATTCGCGTACCCAGACCGAGAAGCTCAGCTTCAAGAAGTACGATCCGAAGGCGCGCAAGCACGTCGAGTTCAAGGAAGCCAAGATCAAATAGGCGCTCGGTGGGGCACGCGCCTCGTCATCACGCTTAAGGTCACCAAAAACGGCGTCC
>DATMTK010000129.1:0-19477 GCA_035564755.1 Devosia sp.
CTTGTCGCCGTAGATGACGGCGGGAATCCAGCCTTCACGACGCAGTGCACGAGCGGCCCCCTTGCCCACCCCGCTCCGCGACTTGGCCTTCAGCTCTTTGACTGCAGTAGCCATGGAACAAGTCCTTGGGTTGGTGCGATGCCCGGCCTTTTCGATGGCCCAAAACATCGCGCGCCCGTCCTCCAGGGGTGACGAGCGCTTCATGCGGCGGGTCTATAGTGGAAACGGCGCGGACGGGCAAGGGCGGCCGAAATCGGCGTGTCGGCCGGCAAAACTGCTATGATCGGCGGCAGGAGGACCATCATGCCGACATTGCCGACGCGCCCGCAGCCCATCGATCTCGATCTTGGCCGCACGGCGGTGATCGTCGTCGACATGCAGAACGCCTTTGCCAGCCCGGGCGGCATGTTCGACCTCGCCGGCCACGATCTTTCCGGCGCGGCACCCGCGGTGGCGGCCACCGGCCGCCTGCTCGCGGCGGCGCGTGCCGCCGGCGTCCCGGTCATCTACCTGCAGATGGGCTTCAAACCGGATCTCAGCGATGCCGGCGATACGGAGTCCCCAGCCTGGCACAAGGAACTGGCGCTGATCCTGATGCGGCAGCGGCCCGAGCTCGCCGGCACGCTGCTCATCGAAGGCACCTGGGACTGGCAGATCGTCGATGCGCTTACGCCGCAGCCGGGCGACACGGTGATCCGCAAGACCCGCTACGACGGGTTCACCCGCACCAGGCTTGACGCGCATCTCAAGTCCCTCGGCGTGCGCAACCTCCTGTTCTGCGGCATCGCGACGAATATCTGCGTCGAGAGCACGGCGCGCCACGCCTTCTTCCTCGACTACTGGCCGGTCCTGGTCGAAGACGCGGTCAACCACGCGGGCCCGGACGGCAATCGCGACGCCACGCTGTGGGCGTTCGAGAACGTCTTCGGCTGGGTGACCAATGCCGACGCCGCGATCGCCGTGCTGGCGGGCGCCCGCCGCGTCGCAGCGGAGTGAGGCCTACGAGTAGCAGGCCTCGAGCTTGGACTGCAGGTACGTCCGCACCGCCTCGTCGGTGGTGAGCCCGATGGCGACGGTGAAGGCTTCGGCGGCCTCGGTGGGTCGATCGGCCCGGGCGAGGAGGTGGCCGCGGGCCGCCCAGTAAGGCTGGTAGCTCAGCATGCGCTTGTCGTCGGCGATGGGAGCAAGGTCGGCCAGCGCGGCGTCCGGGCCATCGGCCTCGGCTCGCGCGACGGCTCGGTTGAGCACGACCACCGGCGAGCGGGTGAGCACGAGCAGATGATCGTAGAGCTGGACGATCACCGGCCAGTTGTTCAGGCCGCCGAGGCGCCGGGCGGTGTGCGCCGACTGAATCGCCGCTTCAATCTGGTAGCGGCCGGTCGGCCCGCCGAGATTGGCGTCGCGCAGCAATTGCTCGGCATGGGCGATCAGTGAATCGTCCCAGAGGCTTGTGTCCTGTTCTTCGAGCGGCACATAGGCGCCGGCGGCGCTGCGGCGGGCCGGACGGCGCGCCTCGGCATAGAGCATGAGGGCGAGCATGCCCTTGGCCTCCGGCTCATCGGGCAACAGCGAGACGACGAGGCGCCCGAGCCAGATGGCTTCCTCGGCGATCTCCGGCACGCCGGTATCGCCGATCTCGTTCCAGCCCTTCGAATAGGCGGCGTAGATCGCATCGAGCACGGCGCCCAGCCGCTCGCCGAGCTCTTCGGTCCCGGGAATCGAGAACGGGATTCCGGCGTCGCGGATACGCGTCTTGGCGCGGACCAGGCGCTGACCCATCGTCGCCGGCGGAATGAGGAAGGCGGCGGCGATGTCCTCGGCGGTCATGCCGAGGGTGGTCTGCAGGATCAGCGGCGCGCGCATGCCCCGCTCGATGGCCGGATGGGCGCAGGCGAACATCAGCGCCAGGCGGCGGTCGGGGATGGGGCCGGCCTCTGCGGCCGCGGCGTCGAGCTCGTCGGCGATGAGGCTCAAGTGTTCCTCTCCGGCGCTGCGGGTCTGCCGGCGGCGGAGCTGGTCCGTCTGCCGCCGGCGGGCGACGGTGAGCAGCCAGGCGTCCGGATTGTCGGGGACGCCGTCGACCGGCCACAGGCGGAGCGCGGCGGCGAAGGCTTCGCTGAGCGCATCCTCGGCGCCCGCCACGTCGCGCGTGCGCGCGGCGAGGAAGGCGAGGAGGCGTCCGTAGCTTTCGCGCGCCACACGCTCCGCGGCGCGGCCGGCCGCTTCGGCATGGCTCACTTCCGATTGCCCGGCGCCACGAACACCGGCCGGATTTCGATCGCGCCATGCTTGCTCGAGGGGCAGCGCTTAGCCCAGGCGATGGCCCCGTCGAGGTCGTCGGCCTCGACGAAGAAATAGCCGGCGAACTGCTCCTTGGTGTCGGCATAAGGGCCGTCGAGCACGTCGGTCTTGCCGTCCTCCTGGCGCACCGTCGTTGCAGCCGAACTCGGCTGCAGGCGCTCGCCGGTCTGCGAGCCCGCGGCCTTGCCGAGGGCTTCGTTGAACGCGGCGTACTCGGCCCACAGTTCCTTCTGCGGTGCGGCGGCCATGGCAGCCTCGTCGTGGTGGATCAGCATCATGTAACGCATGTCATTGTCTCCTTGGGTGCCCGGAGCAACTGCCCCGATGCACCAATGACGGTCCGGCTCGTCCGATTTCGACCGGGCCGGACAAGAATCGGCGACCGCCCGGCCTCAGAGCTCGAACATCGGCCGGACGTCGATGGTCCCGAACTTTGCCGCGGGGCAGCGCGTGGCCCACGAGACGGCTTCGTCGAGGTTCGGCACGTCGATCATGTAATAGCCGCCGAGCTGTTCCTTGGCATCGGCATAAGGGCCGTCGAGCACGACCGATTTGCCGTCGCGGACGCGCACCCGGGCGCCGTGTCTTGTGGCCTTGAGGCGATTGCCCTCCACCCACACGCCCGCCTTCTTCATGGCCTCGTTGTAGGCTTCGTATTCGGGGCTCATCTTCGGCGCACCGGGCTCGGGCTCGCGGTTGAAGGTTGTCTCGTCGCCGTTGAGCAGCAGCATGAACTTCATCGTCGTCTCCTCGAAACCCCGGGACACCATGCCCCGGCTGCTACGATGACGAAAGCGCGGCGGAAACTTCTACATTTCGCCCATGCGAATTTTCAGTTGTCGCTGTAGGTGACCTCACGGACCTCGATATGGCCCCAGATGGCACCGGGACACCTCGCCGCCCAGCGCTGCGCTTCGGGCAGGTCCTTGGCCCGGATCAGGTAGTAGCCGCCGAGCTGTTCCTTGGTCTCGGCGAAAGGGCCGTTGTGGACTTGCATCTCGCCGCCCTGGTCGAGGCTGACGATGGTGGCGGAGGTGGACGGTCCGAGCGCTCCGTGAGCGATGTGCGCGCCGGCCTTGTCGAGTGCGTCCTTGTAGGCGTTCATCTTGGCCATCCAGCCCGCCATGATGTCCGGCGGCAGGGCCATGCCGGCTTTTTCGTCGGCGTGCAGCAAGAGCATGTAATTGGGCATCGCGTTGGTCTCCGACGGGCACCATAGGCCCTCGGCACAATGTCGCGCGAGATCGGCGGATTTCGACAGGGGGAAGGGAAATTCGGCGAGGCCGAGCGCGACCCTCGCGGCCTGCTGTTCGTTTACAGCAAGACGACCATTCGGCTGGGTCCGCGGGTCAGGCCCGCGGATGACGGGACTGAGAGAGTGGTGGTTCAGCTCAGTCCAGCAGGCTCGACACGCTCTGCTCGCTCGCCGTGCGGGCGATGGCTTCGCCGATCAGCGGCGCGATGGTGATGCGGCGGATGTTCCTGGCCGCTTTGGTCTGACCGGTCTCGCCGATCGAGTCGGTGATGACGAGTTCCTTGAGCTGGCTGTTGGCGATGCGCTCGGCAGCGCCGTTGGAAAGGACGCCGTGGCTGACATAGGCGGAGCACGAGGTGGCGCCGGCCTTGAGCAGGGCGGCGGCGGCGTTGACCAGCGTGCCGCCCGAATCGGCGATGTCGTCGATGAGGATGCACTGCTTGCCGGACACGTCGCCGATGATGTTCATCACCTCCGAGACACCCGCTTTCGGGCGGCGCTTGTCGACGATGGCGAGATCGGCGCCGATGCGCTGCGCGGTGGCGCGGGCGCGGGCGACGCCGCCGACGTCGGGCGACACGATCATGACGCTTCCGGCGGTGTAGTGCTCCTGGATGTCGCGGACCATGACCGGCGCGGCATACAGGTTGTCGGTCGGGATATCGAAGAACCCCTGGATCTGCGCGGCGTGCAGGTCGAGCGTGATGACGCGGTTGATGCCGGCGGTGGTGATGAGGTTGGCGACGAGCTTGGCCGAGATCGGCGTGCGCGAGGCCGACTTGCGATCCTGGCGGGCGTAGCCGAAATAGGGCAGCACGGCGCTGATGCGGCGCGCCGACGAGCGGTGCAGCGCATCGGCGATGATGAGCAGCTCCATCAGATTGTCGTTGGCCGGGTACGAGGTCGACTGCAGGATGAACACGTCCTCGCCGCGGACGTTTTCATGGATTTCGACGAAAACCTCGTTGTCGTTGAAACGCTTCACCGTGCAGTCGGTGAGCGGCAGCTCCAGATAGTCGGAGACGGCCGAGGCCAGGGCGGGGTTCGAGTTGCCGGTGACCAGTTTCATGGTGCGCGCCCCCGCTAGAGTTGGCGGCTGTTTATCGCCCGGAGCCGATCAAGGCAATGCGCCTTGTGACGGAGTGATGAATGGTTAGCGAAGCCCGATTACCGCGATCTGGCGGCCGGTCTTGATGCCGTGGTGCGTGGCATAGCGGTGCGAGAAGAACCGCTCGGGACTGGCATAGGTGCACAGGCTGACATCGGCGACGAGGCCGACGCCGGCGTCGAAGAGCTGCTCCATCAGCGCGCCGGGGATGTCGAAATGTTCGCGGGCTTTGCCGGCGGGCGTGGTGACGTGGCGCGCGGACTGGCCGTCCTGCGCGACGATTTCGGCGGCAAGCTCGGGGCCGATCTCGTAGTTGGGCCCGGAAATGGTGGGGCCGATGGCGGCGCGGATGCGGTCTGTTTTCGCGCCGAGCGCCACCATCGCCTTGACCGTGTTGTCGACGATGCGGCCGGCGGTGCCCTTCCAGCCGGCATGCGCGGCGGCGACGATGCCGGCCTCGGGGTCGGCGAAGAGCACCGGCGCGCAGTCGGCGGTCAGAATGCCGAGCAGGAGGTCCGGGCGGTTGGTGACCATGGCGTCGGCTTCGATAACGCCTTGCGGCCGCTCGGTGAGGGTCGCGACGCGGGTCGAGTGGATCTGCTTGAAGACGACGAGGTCGCGGATGCCGTGGCCGCCTAGGGCGTAGGCCGCGCTCGAGCGGTTGGAGACGACGAGGTCGGGATTGTCGCCGACGCTGATCGACATGTTGTTGCCGGCAAGCTCGCCCTGCGAGCGGCCGCCCTGCCGGCCGTAAAAGCCGTGCACGATGCGGCCGTGGTCGAGCACGCTGCTGACGGTGTAGGGCGCGCTCATGCCAAGCCTGCCGGACGAAGGCCGGGGGAGTGGGCGCAGAGCACCTTGAACAGGGTGCCCATCTGCTTGGGCGAGGTCAGCCGCTCGACGGCGCGGGCGATGTTGCCGGCTTCCGACGGATTGGCGCGGGCGAGGGCCTTGGCGCGCTCGCCAATGCCAAGGCGCAGCAGCCACTCGCCCTGATGCGCAAGCGGCGCGACGGCGAGGCCTGTCGCCCTGGCGGCGTCGGCCAGGACCCCGAAGTTCACATGCGCGGAGATATCCGCTTCGCCCGGCGCGTCGAGCACGTCGGCGAAGGCGTGCGACTGCACCGCCTGCAGGGTCTCGCCGGTCTGGGTGCGCTCGTAGCCGTAGTCGATCGCAAGGATGGCGCCGCCCTGCAGCGCGACCTTGCGGCTCAGCCGCTGCATGGCGTCGATCGCCGCGGTCGACAGCTCGAGCACTTCGCCGGCATAGGCGCCGCGGACCTCGGCCGGGGCCGCCGACTCCGAGATCGGCGTGGGCGACAGGCCGAAGGCGCGGGCACCGTCGCGCAGGCCGACCAGCCGCTCGTGCCAGCCGTCGTCGGTGCGCACGAACTGCTTGATGGGCAGCGCGTCGAAGAACTCGTTGGCGACCACGAAGATCGGGTCTTCGCCGAAGGCGTCGAGATCGCTCGCCCAGTAGGGAGAGTATTTGCCGAGGCGCTTTTCCTGCTCGCCCTTTAGAAGAGCGTTCTGCTCGAAAAGCTGGAGATGCAATGCGTTTTCGAATCCGTCGGCGCGGCTCGCCGCGCGGAGCGCGTCCTGCATCAGCGTGCCGCGGCCGGGCCCGAGCTCGAGCAGGGTGAAGCTCTTGGGCTCGCCCATCTGTTGCCAGAGATTGACGATGAAGAAGCCGACGAGCTCGCCGAACATCTGGCTGATCTCGGGAGCGGTGATGAAATCGCCGGCGCTGCCGAGCGGGCGGCCCATGGTGTAGTAGCCGTGGCGTGGGTGGCCGAGCGCGAGGCCCATATAGGTCGCGATCGACATCGGGCCGGTCTCGCGGATCTGCGCGTCGATCTGCTGGCTCAGGGTCAGCGGCGTCTTCGGTACCCTAGGCACGGGGACGCACCATGGCGTAGGCGATGAAGCCGAGGCCGGCGACGAGCACCGGCAGGCTCAGCACCTGGCCCATGGTCAGCCAGCCGGTGCCGAGGAGGTAGCCGAGCTGCGCGTCCGGCAGGCGGACGAACTCGACGAGGATGCGGCTCACGGCGTAGCCGACGCCGAAGACGCCGCCGGTGAGGCCGGGGCGCTTGAGCCAGCCGAACCAGCGAGTGCCGACCAAGATGATGGCGAACAGCACGACGCCTTCGAGGCCGGCTTCGTAGAGCTCGCTGGGATGGCGCGGCAGGCCCTGCGGGTCGGTGGGGAACACCACGGCCCAGGGCAGATTGGTCGGCGCGCCGTAGAGCTCGCCGTTGATGAAGTTGGCGATGCGGCCGAGGAACAGGCCGATGGTGCCGATGGCGCCGAGCAGGTCGAAGCTCGACAGGATGTTGCCGCCCTTGCTCCGCGTGAACAGCGCCATGGCGACGAGGATGCCGACGAGCCCGCCATGGAAGCTCATGCCGCCGTCCCACAGGGCGACGATGTCCTGCGGGTTCGCCGCATAATAGGGCAGGTTGTAGAACAGCACGTAGCCGGTGCGGCCGCCGATGACGATGCCGATCACCGCCCAGAAGGCGAAATCCCAGATGGCGCCCGGCTCGAACGGCGGCTTGTCGTTGGCCCACAGCGTCTTCCGCCGGAGCAGGGTCGTTGCATACCAGGCGCCGAGGAAGACCCCCGCCAGATAGGCCAGCGCGTACCAGCGGATGGCGATCGGCCCGAGCTGCAGCGCGATCGGATTGATATTGGGAAACGGCACCCGGCGGCTCCTGGCGAACGGTTGCGACCTTGTAGTCTGCCCGATGGACTGGTCAAGCCGGGCACATCCGCCTAAATAGGGGCCGAAACTTGATACGGAGGCGCGAAATGGCCCAGGCCAGCAGCCGGTTGTTCGACAATGTCGGGCGGATGATGAACGACGCCGCGGGGGTCGCCGACGGAATGCGCCGCGAGGTCGAGAGCATGGTCCGCGCCCAGGCCGAGCGCTTCATCATGGATATGAACCTGGTCAAGCGCGAGGACTACGACGCGCTGCGCGAACTGGTGCAGACGCAAGGCGCGGAGCTGCGGGCGCTCAAGGCGGACGTTGCGGCCCTCAAGGCCGGCGGGCCCGCTCCGGCCGGAGACACTCCGCCGAAGCCGTGAAGGTCGCCGTCATCTCGGATGTCCACGGCAACCGCCTGGCTTTGGAGGCGGTTCTGGACGACATTGCCCGGGAAAGCGTCGACGGCACGCTCTGCCTCGGCGATCTGGTGAGCGGCCCGCTCGAGCCCAACTGGACCGCCGATATCCTGCTCGATCTCGATTTGCCGACGGTGCGCGGCAATCACGAGCGGCTGCTGATCGACAATCCGCCCGACAAGCTCGGGCCGATCGACCGCTTTGCGCAGGAGCAGATGGAGCGGCGGCACCGCATCTGGATCAACGACATGCCGCCGACCATGTCGCTGCTCGACGACGTCTTCCTCTGCCACGGCACGCCGACCTCCGACGAGGACACCTGGCTCGACAATTTCTGGGACGGCCGCACCAGCGTCTCGCCCGACGAGGTGACGGTCGCCGCGAAGGCCGAGGGTTTCGACTATCCGGTGCTGCTGTGCGGGCACACCCACGTCCCCCGCGCCGTGCGGCTGCGCGACGGCCGGCTGATCGTCAATCCGGGAAGCGTGGGACTGCAGCTCAACCACGGCTCGCCCGATGCGCGCTATGCGACGATCGAGCGGCGCAACGGCAAATACTATCCCTCGTTCCACGCGGTGCCGTACGACCATTTTGCCGCCGCCCGGCAGGCCGAGGCGAACGGCTTCCCGCAATGGCGTGAGGCGCTGGTCACCGGCTGGGCGAGCGCCGAGGGACTTTTCTAGCCGCTCCATTCCACTGCCCCATTGTGACGCAAGATGACGGGAAAACATGGCCCCGAAGGGCCTATGTTTAAGAGGTTGTTAACAGTACGGGTCTGATCATCCACAGGAGAAAGCCGCGATCCGAGGCGAGGGGGATTCCCCTGAATCGGCACACTGCCTAGGTTGCACCCAAGGCACGATTCGTAGGCGATCTGCGTGCGGTAAGTTCCTTTGAGTACAGCGTTTTTCTCTCACGCTCACAGCGGGAACCCTATGGCCCACCTCCTCGAACTCGAGCCCGATCGCACCGTCCATCCCGTCGATATCATCGAGCATATCGCGGCCATCAACGACTGGAATTTCGAGCGCCAGGACACCGACGAAATCTCGATTTCGGTCCGCGGCTCGTGGAGCGATTACCACGTGTCGTTCAACTGGATGCAGGACCTCGAAAGCCTGCATATCGCCTCGGCGTTCGACCTCAAGGTGCCGGAGGCGCGCCGGCCGGAGGTGAAGCAGCTCATCTCGTCGATCAACGAGCAGCTATGGATCGGCCATTTCGACATCTGGAACCACGAGGGCGTGATCCTTTTCCGCAATTCGCACCTGCTCAGCGGGGGCGCCGACGTGACGCCACAGCAATGCGAGGCGCTGCTGCGCTCGGCGACCGAAAGCTGCGACCTCTACTATCAGGCCTTCCAGTTCGTGGTGTGGGCCGGCAAGAGCGCGCCCGAAGCGCTCGAGAGTGTGTTGTTCGAGACCGTGGGCGAGGCGTGAGCCCGCGTCCGTTTCGTGGCTGACGCTTCACTCAACGATATCGGTCCTGTCGTCCTCGTCGGCGCCGGCAAGATGGGGCTGGCGCTGGCCCGCGGCTGGATCGCCGGCGGGTTGCCGCGGGCAAGCCTCGTGCTCGTCGACCCGTTTGCGGGCGATGCGGCCAGGTCCTTCGCCGAACAGCATGGGGTGCGCCTGCTCAAGCGCATCGACAATGTGCTGACCCATGTGCTGGTGCTGGCGGTAAAACCGCAATCGATGGCCGAGGCGCTGCAGGAGGTGCAGCCGTCCGTGGGCATGCACACGCTGGTGGTGTCGATCGCGGCGGGGATCTCGCTGAAGACGCTGAGCAGCGGCCTCGACACCGAACGGGTCGTGCGCTGCATGCCGAACACGCCGGCGCAGGTGGGCAAGGGCATCACCGGCGCGGTGGGGCTCAATATCTCGGATGCCGATCGCGGCGTCGTCGGCGCGCTGCTGGGCGCGGCGGGCGAGGTGGTGTGGTTCAGCGAAGAGAGCAAGCTCGACGCGGTGACGGCGGTGTCGGGATCGGGGCCGGCCTATGTGTTCTATCTGGTCGAGGCGCTGGCGGTGGCCGGCATGCGGCAAGGTCTCGAGCCGGGGCAGGCGATGCAGCTCGCACGGCAGACGGTGATCGGTGCCGCAGCGCTGATGGAAGCCGACACGCAATCGGTATCGATCCTGCGTGAGAACGTCACCTCGCCCAAGGGCACGACGGCGGCCGCCCTCGGCGTCCTCATGGCGCCTGATGGACTCGAGGCGCTGCTCGATCGCGCCGTGCTCGCGGCGCGGCTGCGCTCGGAAGAACTGGGACGCGGCTGAAGCAATGGCGGCGCAGGTCAGCTACGACGATTTCGTCGCGGTCGATATCCGCGTCGGCACCGTGATCGAGGCCCGGCCGTTCCCGGAGGCGCGCAAGCCGGCGATCATCTTGATCATCGACTTCGGGCCGGAGATCGGCATCAAGAAATCGTCGGCGCAGATCACCGTGCATTACACCCCGGAGAGCCTCGTCGGGCGGCAGGTGCTGGGCGTGGTGAACTTTCCGCCGCGGCAGATCGGGCCGCTCCGCTCGGAGGTGCTGACGCTGGGTTTCGAGGACGAAGCCGGCGCGATCGTGCTGGCCGCCGTGGAACGGCCGGTGCCGAACGGCAAGAAGCTGATGTGAAAGAGGGAATAGCGAATAGCGAATAGACCGATATTCTACTCGCTACTCGCTACTCGCTACTCGCCAGCCTAAATATCTTCCGTCAGCTTCAGCCGATCCAGCGTCGGGCGATCTCCCGGCTCGACCATGCCGACGAAGAATTTGAGCACGGTGCGCTTGCCATCGGGCGGCAGGGCGGCGATGGCGGCATCGATGCGGCTGGTCTGCGTGCTGGAGAGGACCTCGAAGAACTTGCGCCCCTTGTCGGTGGCATAGAGCAGGCGCTGGCGGCGATCGGCTTCACCGGTGCGCTGCTCGACATAGCCGTTGTCGATGAGCTGCCGGAGCACACGGGCCAGGCTCTGCTTGGTGATCTTCAGGATGTCGAGAAGATCGGCCACCGGCATGCCGGGCTTGAGGTTCACGAAATAGAGAACGCGGTGGTGGGCGCGGCCAAATCCCTGACGGACAAGCAGGGCATCGGCGTCCCCGACAAAGTCGCGATAGGCGAAATAAAACAAGCCCATGACATCGAGCGGCATGACCTCGGTGCCGGCACCACCGGGATTTATGTCAGCAGTGTTGACATTTATTTTGCCGGGTGCCATTGTCAGCCTGTCGATGATGCGTACCCGGGGTTATCCCAAAGCGGTCGTGGTTTGCCAAGGCCGGGTGAGGGGTGCAAGATCGGGCGCGCGGGATGGGCGGCCTTGCGAGGCCGATAGGGACAGGCGGAGAGGTGATCATGGCTATTCCCATGGACCAGCGCGATGGCTGGATCTGGTTCGACGGCGAGCTCAAACCCTGGAAGGACGCCAAGATCCACGTGCTGACGCACGGACTGCACTATGCCAGCACGGTGTTCGAGGGCGAGCGCGCCTATGGCGGCGAAATCTTCAAGTCGCGTGAGCACACCGAGCGCCTGATCCGGTCGGGCAAGCAGCTCGATTTCGCTATTCCTTATTCGATCGAGGAGATCGAGGCGGCCAAACGCCTGGTGCTCGAAAAGAACGGGCTGACCGATGCCTATGTCCGGCCGGTCGCCTGGCGCGGTTCGGAGGAGCTGTCGGTTCCCGGCCGCAACAACAAGGTGCACCTCGCCATCGCGAGCTGGGTGTGGCCGAGCTATTTCTCGGTCGAGGAAAAGCTCAAGGGTATCCGGCTCGAGTGGAGCAAGTGGAAGCGCCCGAGCCCAGAGACCATCCCGTCGCATGCCAAGGCCGCCGGCCTCTATATGATCTGCACGCTCAGCAAGGACGCGGCGATGGCCAACGGCTTTGCCGATGCGCTGATGCTCGACTATCGCGGCTATGTGGCCGAAGCGACGGGCGCCAACGTGTTCTTCATCAAGGGCGACCAGATCGTCACGCCGCTGCCCGACTGCTTCCTCAATGGCATCACCCGGCAGACGGTGATCGGCCTCGCCAAGGAAAAGGGCTTCACGGTCACCGAGCGCCACATGAAGCCGGAAGAGCTCGCGAACTACGACGAGTGCTTCCTGACCGGCACCGCGGCCGAGATCACCCCGGTGTCGCTGGTGGGCGACTACAAATTCAAGCCGGCCAAGGGCTGCGAGACGCTGATCAACGCGTTCAATGCCGCCGTGCAGCCGAAGCGCGCGGCCGCCGAGTAAACCGCGCTCATCGCTGACGACCGCAACCCCGCCCCAGTGGCGGGGTTTGCTTTTCGCGATCGGCGTTCTAGAAAATAGGCGCCACAGCCACCAGGTCATTCCCGCGAAAGCGGGAACCTCCGTTTCGTAGACGGCATCATGGTTGAAATCGAACAGAGGTCCCCGCTTTCGCGGGGATGACTCCGTGGTGGGATTCAAATCACGCCCTAGCGGCGCCAGCGTGACTTCGCCGCACCGTCCGCGGCATTGTGCTCGACCCAGTGCTCGCCGGTCGAGCCGGTTTCCTTCTTCCAGAAGGGGGCGTCGGTCTTGAGGTGGTCCATCAGGAACTCGGCGGCCTCGAAGGCGGCCTGCCGGTGCGGGGCGAGGGTCATCACCTGGACGATCGCCTCGCCGGGCCTGAGCGCGCCATAGCGGTGGATGACGGCGGAGCGCAGCAGGCCGAAGCGGGCGACGGCCTCGGCTTCGAGCGCGGTGATCTGGCTGATCGCCATCTCCTTGTAGGTCTCGAGCGTCAGTGTGGTGAGTGCTGCGTTCGGGTCGGCGCGGACGAGGCCGGTGAAGGTCACCGCGGCGCCGGCGCCCTGCGAGGATTGCAGGAACAGGTTGGTCTCCGCGCCGGGGTCGAACGGCTCGGCCTGGATGCGGATCGCCATTCTAGCCGCCGGTCATCGGCGGAAAGAGCGCGATGACCCCCGCCCCGGCAATAGGTGCAGTATGCGGCACGATCTTCTTGTCGATCGCGGCCCGGATGATCTCGGGCTTCTGCATGGCAAGATCGGCGGCTTCGTCGCGGGCGCGCAGCCAGCCGATGAGATCGGCGACGGTGCGAACCTCGGCCGGGGGCGAAACGTCCTCCTCGCCGCGGTTCAGGCGTTCACGCAGCCAGGCGAAGTAGAGGATCTTCATGGCGTGGGCGCGCTGAAGTAAGGCCAGACCGACATGAGATACTGCCAGCCGGTCCACACCGTGAGAATGCCCGCAAGCCAGAGCAGCAGTTCGGCGATCGGCCAGACGCCAACCCAAAGGCCGGCGAGGATGACGAAGAACAGCGCCACGAGCTGCACCGTGGTCTTCCACTTGGCAAGGAAGGTGACCGGCACCGAGATGTCGCGCTTGCCCATGAATTCGCGCAGGCCCGAGATGAAGATCTCGCGGAACAGGATGGCGATGGCGGGAACGAGATCGAGGCCGGAGAAGTCGCGTGTCCAGGCGAGGGTGACGATGAGCGCGCCGACGAGCAGCTTGTCGGCGATTGGGTCGAGCATCTTGCCCAAATCCGACTGCAGGCTCATGCGGCGGGCGAGGTAGCCGTCGAGCCAGTCGGTCAGGGCGGCGACGACATAGATAACGAGTGCGAGCCAGCGCAGCCAGCCGACGCCGATCCCGATGAACAGGCAGACGACCGGCACCGCGGCGATGCGCGCGACCGTGAGCTGGTTGGGCAGTTGCCGGAGCGGGGCGGGCAAATCCATGGCACGAGGGAACAGGAACGGGGAAGGCGGGTCAAGCGGAACCGAACGGAGCGGCATCGGTTCCCCATGTCGTGCAATGGAGGTGCCCATGCCCGCCGACAAGTCGATACCGGCCGACAAGGCGAAGCCGGCCCCCGCAGCGGCGGCGTTCAAGGACAAACAGAAGCCGGGGCCGAAAGACGCAGACGTGCAAATCCGGCCGGCCGGCCCGGAAGGCATGCGCGATGCGCCCAGGCGCCAGTGGAAGCCCGAGGACGAAGCCTCCGACGAATCGTTCCCGGCCAGCGATCCGCCGGCCGCGAACCGCTATGACTAGGCCACCTGCTGCGTGAGTGCCCGCCGGGCGGAGACCGCGTCGGCCAGCTTCTCCAGCACCTCGACGGTCGTGTCCCAGCCGATGCAGCCGTCGGTGATCGACTGGCCATAGACCAGCGGCTTGCCGACCTCGAGCTCCTGCCGTCCGGCGACGAGGTTGCTCTCGATCATGACGCCGACGATGCGGCGGTCGCCGCCCGCGATCTGCGTGCCGACGTCGGCGAGGACCAGCGGCTGGTTCTCCGGCTTTTTCGATGAGTTGGCGTGGCTCGCGTCGATCATCACCGTCGGCCGGATGCCGGATTTCACCGCCTCCGCACACGCCGCCTCGACGCTTGCGGCATCATAGTTCGGGGCTTTGCCGCCGCGCAGGATGATGTGGCAATCGTCGTTGCCGGTGGTCGAGGCGATGGCGGAGCGGCCGTCCTTGGTGACGGCGAGGAAATGGTGGGGCTGGCTCGCCGATTTCACCGCGTCGAGGGCGATGCGGACATTGCCGTCGGTGCCGTTCTTGAAGCCGACGGGGCAACTGAGGCCCGAGGCGAGCTCGCGGTGCACCTGGCTCTCGGTGGTGCGCGCGCCGATGGCGCCCCAGCTCACGAGGTCGGCGAAGTATTGCGGGGTGGTCATATCGAGGTACTCGCAGCCGGCGGGCACGCCCATATCGGCGATGTCGCGCAGGAGGGCGCGGGCGACGGCGAGGCCCTGGTCGATCTTGAAGCTGCCATCGAGGTCGGGATCGTTGATCAGGCCTTTCCAGCCGACGGTGGTCCTCGGCTTCTCGAAATAGACGCGCATCACCAGCTCAAGCCGGTCGCCGAGGCGCTGGCGCAACGGCACGAGGCGGCGGGCGTAGTCGAGCGCGGCGGCCGGATCGTGGATCGAGCAGGGGCCGACGACGACGATAAGGCGGTCATCGCCGCCGTGGATGACGTTATGCAACGCATGGCGCGAGGCAAGCACGGTGCGCGTCGCCGCGTCGGTCCTCGGGAACTCGCGCATCACCTCGGCGGGTGTTCGGAGCTCCCTGATCTCGCGGATGCGGAGATCGTCGGTGGATTTGAGCATCTTGATGGTCCTTCTTTCTCCGCCTGACCTTTTCGGAAAAACCGGAAGACCACTTTTCCGGGTCAGGCTTGGGTTTGGACCGGCGACAAAAAAGCCGCCAGTCGCTGGCGGCTTGTCGGGAAACTCAGGTGTTCGGGTCTTTAGATCGAACGCATCCCTCCGGCTGCCAGCGGGCATCGGCTGCTAAAATACCAATAGCTAAAGCTGGCGCGGACGAGGTTCATGGCGCGATCTGTAGCGCAGGCAAGCGGGCTTGTCACCTGTCGGCGCTGCCGGCGGCGGCTTCGATGGCCCTGAGCACGCGGACGACGGTCTCGGCGTCCTCGGGCGGGATGTCCTTGAACACCTCGAGGCGGAGCTGGGCCAGCGCTTCAGTGACTTCTTCGAGCACCTCGCGGCCGCGCGGCGTCAAATTGACGGCGTTGGCGCGGCGGTCGTTGGGGTCCTGCTCGCGGGTGATGAGGCCCGACCCCTGCAGCTCGTCGAGAAGGCGGACCAGCGAGGCGCCTTCGATGCCGATGGCCTCGGCGAGGGCCGTCTGGCGGACATTTTCGCCGAGGCGGCCGATCCAGATCAGCGGGGCGGAGGCGGCCTCCGACACGCCGTGCTCGGACGCGGCGCGGCGCGCCATCTTGCGCCACAGGCGTCCCGCGAGCAGCAGGTCGCGGGTCAGATCGCGGAGCAGATATGCATCTTCACGCGTTGCCAATACTTAGTATCCTAATTATATGGTTCGCTGCTTCGGGCGACGGTTTTCGCCCTTATCCGGATTCTCCTTTATGCCCACCGAGATGAAAAACCACAAATGGATGGTGCTGAGCAACACGACGCTCGGCATGCTCGCCGCGACCATCAACGCGTCCATCGTGCTCATCAGCCTGCCGGCGATCTTCCGCGGCATCGGCTTGCAGCCGCTCGACCCCGGCAACACCAACATCCTGCTGTGGACCATCATGGGCTACATGGTGGTGACCTCGGTGCTGGTCGTGAGCTTCGGCCGTCTCGGCGACATGTTCGGCCGGGCGCGCATCTATAATCTCGGTTTTCTCATCTTCA
Source organism: Devosia sp. (assembly GCA_035564755.1). Taxonomy (GTDB): domain Bacteria; phylum Pseudomonadota; class Alphaproteobacteria; order Rhizobiales; family Devosiaceae; genus Devosia_A. Next base: position 15,944 of record DATMTK010000129.1, read on the forward strand.
CGCTGGCTTCGCTCGGGCTCAGCTTCATGCCGACCGGCGGCATGGCCGGCTGGTTCCTCGTGGGCATGCGCGTGGTGCAAGGCATCGGCGGCGCCATGCTGACGGCGACGTCGACCGCCATCCTGATCGACGTGTTTCCGCCCAAGCAGCGCGGGCTGGCGCTCGGCATCAACATCATGGCGGCGATCGCCGGGCAGTTCGTCGGCCTCGTGCTCGGCGGCGTGCTGGCCGACATCAACTGGCACTGGATCTTCTGGATCAACGTTCCGATTGGCGCGCTCGGCACGATCTGGGCCTATGTGAGCCTCAAGGACATCGGTGTCGACCGCAAGCACGGCAGGCTCGACTGGTGGGGCAACATCACCTTCGCGGTCGGCCTGGTGCTGGTGCTGGTCGGCATCAATGACGGCATCCAGCCTTACGGTACGTCGCTGATGGCGTGGGGCAGCCCGCGGGTCCTGGGCGAGATGATCGTCGGCATCCTGTTCCTCGTGGCGTTCTTCCGCATCGAGACGCGCGTCGCCACGCCGATGATCGACATGAAACTGTTCCGCATCCGGCCGTTCACCACCGGCGTGCTGGCGACGCTGCTCGGCTCGATCGGCCGCGGCGGCCTGCAGTTCATGCTGATCGTCTGGCTGCAGGGTATCTGGCTGCCGCTGCACGGCTATTCGTTCGAATCGACGCCGCTCTGGGCCGGCATTTTCATGCTGCCGCTGACGGTGGGCGTGCTGCTGATCGGACCGGTCTCCGGCTGGCTCAGCGACCGCTACGGACCGAGGCTGTTCGCGGCCGGCGGGATGACGCTGGGTGCGCTGACCTTCCTCGGCCTGATGCTGCTCAAGGCCGACTTCGCATACTGGATGTTCGCCGGGCTGCTGTTCCTCAACGGCGTGGGTTCGGGCCTGTTCTCCGCGCCCAACGCCACGCAGACGATGAACGCAGTACCGGCCGGCGAGCGCGGCCAGGCCTCGGGTATCCGTGCGACGGCGATGAATGCCGGCCAGGTGCTGTCGATCGGCGTGTTCTTCACGCTGATGATCATCGGTCTTGCCCTGTCGCTGCCGAGCACCATGGAGCAGCACCTCATTGCGCAGGGACTGCCGCAAGCGGTGGCCGCGCAGGTGGCGGCCGAGCCGCCGGTTGCGAGCCTGTTCGCGGCGTTCCTCGGCTACAACCCGATGGGCGAGCTGATCCCGCATGCGGCGCTCGTGGCCCTCACTGCCGACCAGCAGGCGACGATCACCGGTGCACACTTCTTCCCCGACCTGTTGAGCGGCCCGTTCATGGTCGGCATCAAGATCGCATTTTCGATTTCACTCCTGCTCTATATCGGCGCTGCGCTGGCCTCGTGGCTGGGGGCTGCGCCGCGCAAGGTCGTATCCCCGGACGCCGTGCCGGCCGAGTGACCGCGCGGGGTTGACCCGGCCGCAGCCGCAGACCAAAAGCGGCTCGGCCGGAGACAGCGGGTGCGCGAGACGACACGACGGAACGACAATCTGACGGCGCTGCCTCTGGTGGCGCCGTTTGTCATCGTCTACGCCGCGCTCTTCGTCTGGCCGACGCTGCAGATGCTGGCGACGAGCTTCACCAATGGCGGGCTGGTGACGTCGGGCAAGTGGGTGGGGCTCGCGAACTACGCGCGGTTGATCGACGACCACAAGTTCTGGGGCGCGGTCGGCCATACGCTCTATTTCGTCCTGATGACGGTGCTGCCGAGTACGCTGCTGGGCCTGGCCTTCGCCCTGCTCGTCAACCGCCTCAAGGGCGCGCTGCAGGCGGCGGTGCTGGCGGCGTTCTTCCTGCCGTACATCCTGCCGGTGACGACGGTGAGCTCGATCGCCTGGGCGCTCTCGTCGCCGGGCTTCGGGCCGTTCGGCAACCTCGCGCATTCGGTCAGCGGCAACGCCGTGCCGGTGTGGCGCGACCTCAGCCTCGCGCTACCCGGCGTGGCCGTGGTGACGGTATGGTGGACGATCGGCTTCAACGTGCTGATGTTCGTGGCCGGCCTGCGGGCATTGCCGCACGAGCTGTTCGAGGCGGCGCGGCTCGACGGCGCCAATCGCTTCACCATCTTTACGCATGTGACATGGCCGCTGATCTGGCCGGTGATGGCGCTGGTGCTCACGATCCAGCTCATCCTGCAGCTCAAGGTGTTCGACCAGGTGTTCCTGATCCTGGGCAACGGGCAGAGCAATTCGACCATGGTGCTGGTGCAATACGTCTACGTGTCGGCGTTCACCGGCAATCAGGCGGGCTATGGCGATGCGATCGCCGTGGCGTTGTTCGTGCTGGTGCTGGTGGTGTCGGTCATGCAGTTCCAGATCCTGCGGTTGAGGGGCGCGCGATGAGCCCGGTCCTCGTCCGCCGCCTCGATGCCGTAGGGCTGCTGCTGACGCTCCTCGCGCTGGCGCTCGGGATCGTGTGGGCCTTCCCGCTGCTGTGGTCGATCGCGGCGACGCTGCGGCCGCATCCGGGCGGCTCGATGCTCGACAGCCTGCTGCTTTATGCGAGCGTGCTCTTCAACAGCGACATGGGGCGGTGGTATCTCAATTCGCTGATCACCGCGGGCGGCGTGACACTCATCGTGCTCGCGATCTCGTCGGCCTGCGGCTACGCGATCTCGCAGCTCGACTTTACCGGGCGGCGGCTGCTGTGGGGGATGATCCTTGCGAGCTTCATGATCCCGGTGCAGGCGCTGATCATCAACCACTTCTTCCTGATGAACCAGTGGGGGCTGATCAACACCTGGCTCGGCGTGATCCTGCCGCAGCTCATCGCGCCGATCGCAGTGATCGTCTACAAGCAGTACTTCGATACCGTACCGGCGGCCTTGCGCGAGGCGGCGCGGATCGACGGCGCGAGCGAGGCGCAGATCTTCTTCCGGGTCTACCTGCCGCTCAACTGGGGGATCAGCTCGGCGCTTGCCATCATCATCTTCATCGGTGCCTGGAACGCCTTTCTATGGCCGTTCCTGGCGGTGACCAAGCCGGAGCTGATGAACGTCACGGTTGCCGCAACCGAGGTGCAGGATAGATATGGCATCAGCGGCCTCGCCGCGGCGCTGCTCAGCGGCCTGCCGGTCGCGGTGGTCTACCTGCTGTTCCAGCGCCGGGTCACCGAAGCCGTGATGCTCGCCGGCTCGATCAAGGGGTAGCAGTCAGGTCTTCCCTCACGCGAAGCATGGGAGAGGTGTCGCGCGAAGCCGACGGAGGGGTGGGCCCACGCGCAACCTCTCCGTTCCGTCATCCGCGGGCTTGACCCGCGGACCCAGCCGCGCTGTCCGCGCACTCTGAACGTCCAGCGGGGCGGCCGGATCAAGTCCGGCCATGACGGAACTGATGGATTGTGCCGCCTGCCCCACCCCACAAAGTCATTCCCGCGAACGCGGGAACCTCGTTAGGCCACCCGAATAGAGGTCCCCGCTTGCGCGGGGATGACTCCGTGTTTGCTGCAGCTTCGGTTCCAGCTTTCCCTCCCCGCGAGGGGAGGGCGGCGCGCTTGGCGAGCGAAGCGAGCTTAGCAAAGCCGGGG
>DATMTK010000130.1:0-12452 GCA_035564755.1 Devosia sp.
GAACCGGACCGGGGCTCAGTTCGACCCGGACCGCCTCGCCGATCAGGCTCTCGATCTCCGACATGGGATCGTCGTCGTCATGCACGGCCGAAGGCTGCGGGCCGCGCGACACCGGCGCCCCGAGCGGCTGGCTGGCCGGCGGTTTCATGTTGAGGCCGACCCCGGGGGAAATGGCAAACCGGTCGCTCTCCGGCGGACGCGGCGCGACGCTCACCGGCTTGAGCGGAATCGGCGAATTGCCCGCCGGCCGCGTGGGAGCCGAATTGGCCGGCGAGATCGACGGCCTGGCCTGCGCCGGCTGTGCGGTGACGGCTCGCAGCATTGGCGGCGCGACCGGGGCTGGATGAGGAGCTGGCTCCTCGGGCGCAGTCTGGGCCTCCGTGGCGTCGACATGGTCGACCATGTCCGCCTCGATCAGGTCGGCGATCGGATCGTCCGAATGCACCGGCGGCGCGGCCTGCGGCTGTGGCATCGGCTGCGGCGCCGTGCTGGAATTCGGCGGATTTTGCGCGAAGCCGAAATCGAAGCTGAAATCGCCCGACGACGCGGCCGGACTCGTCGGCGCTGGCTTGGCCACTGAAAGGGCCGGTCCTTCGGCAAAGGACCGATTCTCGCTGACCGGCGTCAGGCTCGACGGAATACGCGGTGCAGCCGGAGCTGCCGAGGGATTTTGCGCGGCGAGCCGCTCGGAGAGGGTCGACAGCGGCTCCTGCCTGAGGGCAGCCGCAGCGACCGGCTTGCCGAAATCGAACTTGCCGACCGGTGCACTGGTCGAGACCGGCGCCGGCTGATCCATGCCGGGAATGCGAATGGTCCCCGTCGCCGGCGCTCGTGTGTCGGCAACCGGAGTTGGCGCCGGAGCCGGAGCCTGCGCCGCCGGCTTGGCTGGCGCCGCGTCCATGCCGGGGATGCGGACGGGCGTCGGCGTTGGGGCGGCTGTAGCCGGGGTCGTCGGCATCGGCGTCAGGTTCAGCGGAGCGGGCCTCGCCGGCGGCTGAACCGCATTCGGCTTGCCCGTCGGCGCAGCCATCAGCTTCGCAAGCTCGGCGATAAGGTCGTCTGATTTATCGGCCGGATCAGGCATCTGCTGCGAACTCGCTGGCGGCATTGACAAGGCTCACGATGTGCTTGGTTCCCCGCTCGACCCCCGCCGAGACGTGGTGGCCAACCATCACACCAATGCGCCCGAATTATGAAAGCTCATCTGGAGCAGACACCCCCAAGACCGTGAGGCCATTGACCAAAACCTGCCTCACAGCACTCACCAGCGCGAGTCGCGCCACCGTCATTTTCAGGTCCTCAGGGTTAACAAAACGTAACGTCCTGTCGTCGCTCCCCTTGGCCCAGAAGGCGTGGAACGCCGCAGCCAGCTCGTACAGGTAAAATGCAATGCGATGCGGCTCATGTGCAAGCGCCGCGGCGGATACCGTCCGCGGCCATTGCGCCACGACCTTGATGAGCTCGAGATCGGCGGGGCTCACCAGCAGTTCGAGCGGCGCTCGGCTCAGCTCCTCCTCGCTGAGTTCGAGCCCCGGCAGCTCCGACTCGGCGGTGCGGAACACCGAGCAGGTCCGGGCATGCGCGTACTGCACATAGAACACCGGATTATCCCGACTATGCTCCTTCACCAGCGCGAAGTCGAAATCCATCGCCTGCTCGTTGCGCCGGTAAAGCAGCATGAAGCGCGTGGCGTCGGCGCCCACCTCCTCGACGACGTCCGAGAGCCGGACGAAATCCCCGCTGCGTTTGCTCATCTTGAACGGCTCGCCGTTCCTGAGCAGCCGCACGAGCTGCATGATCTTGATGTCGACGTCGGCTTCGCCGCCCGAGACCGCCTTCACCGCCGCCTTGAGCCGGCTGACATAGCCCGAGTGGTCGGCCCCGAACACATTGATCATGTGCCTGAAGCCGCGCAGATACTTGTTGCGGTGGTAAGCGATGTCGGCCGCGAAATAGGTGTAGCTGCCGTCCGACTTGACCAGCGGCCGGTCGACGTCGTCGCCGAAATCCTTGGCCCGGAACAGCGTCTGCTCGCGGTCTTCCCAGTCCTCGTCCGGAGCGCCTTTCGGCCGGTCCAGCCGGCCCTGATACACCAGGCCCTGGTCGCGCAGCCATTGCACGGTGAGATCGATGTCGCCGCCCTGCCCGTGCAGCGTGCGCTCCGAAAAGAACACGTCCTGCTCGACGCCCAGGTCCGCAAGGTCCGTCTTGATGAGGTCCAGCATCATCTTGAGCGTCAGCTCTTTGACCTTCGGCATCCACTCGGTTTCCGGCATGCCCAGCAGATCGCGGCCATAGGCATCGGCAAGCTGTTCGCCCACCGGCTTGAGGTAGTCGCCGGGGTAGAGTCCGGGTGGGATCTCGATGGTCTCGCCCAGCGCCTCGCGGTACCGCAGGAACGCCGACTGCGCGAGCACGTCGACCTGCCCGCCGGCATCGTTGATGTAGTATTCGCGCGTCACGTCGTACCCGACATAGGCGAGCAGCGACGCCAGCGCGTCGCCGAACACGGCGCCCCGCGTATGGCCGACATGCATCGGGCCGGTCGGATTGGCCGAGACGTACTCGACGTTGACCTTGGCGCCCTTGCCGAGGTCCACCTTGCCATACGCCTCGCCGAGCACGTCGACCGATTTGAGCACGCGGTGCCAGGCCGGCTCGTCCAGCCGGAAGTTCAGGAACCCGGGCCCCGCCACCTCGACCGTCTCCACGTCCGGATCGGCTTTGAACTGCTCGGCCAGCGCTGCCGCCACCTCGCGCGGGTTCTTGCCCAGCGGCTTGGCGACGATCATCGCCGCGTTGGACGACAGATCGCCGTGTCCTGCATCGCGCGGCGGCTCCACCACGGCACGCGCGATCAGGTCGTCGGACGCCTCGGGGTAGAGCGTCTTGAGCGCGGCAGCGACCCGCGCGGCGAAATCGGCGAAAATGTCCATGGTCGGTCCGGTTGTGGGGGTGCGCTGCCCCTACTCCACCGGCCCTTTGCCGTCAAACAACCGGGTATGCTCAGCTTCGGCATAAGGATCGGTCATCCCGGCGATGAAGTCGGCAACGATCCGCGCCCTGGCGCTTTCGCCGCCGGCCGCTTGCGCCGCCCGGCCCCATTTCCCAGGCATATCGCCCGTCGCGGCGTAGCGGTCGAAGAGCTCCCCCACCAGCGCCTCGCTGCGCCGGACGAGCGCCATGACCGGCTCCGAACGATAGACGCGATCGAACATGAAGGCCTTCAGTCCCTTTTCGGCGGCGGCCGTCTCGTCCGAAAAATGGATCAACGCCCGCCCGGCACGCCGCACCTCGTCGGCGGATGCGGGACGAACGGAGGCCAGTTCCGCCTCGGCAGTGCCGATCACATCCTCGATGGCCCGCGTGATCAGCCGCCGCTGCACCTCATGCGCCTGCCGACTGTGCTCGATATCCGGCCAGCGTCCGAGCACGTCCGCCACGATCGGCCCGACCAGCGGGACATCCACCAGCTCCGGCAGGTCGATCAGCCGTGCCCGCAGGGCATCGTCGATGTCGTGCGCGTTGTAGGCGATATCGTCGGCAATCGCTGCCGCCTGCGCTTCGAGGCTCGCGTACGAGTCGAGCATCAGATCCGCGCTGGCCGGAATGTCGTCGAACCCCGCGGGCAGCCCCTCATGCAAATAGCGTCCGACCGGCCGGCCACGATCGTCGATCAATGGCCCATTGTGCTTGAGGAGGCCCTCGATGGTCTCCCAGCTCAGGTTCAGCCCGTCGTGCTCCGCGTAGCGGTTCTCGAGTTGCGTCACCACGCGGATCGCCTGCATGTTGTGATCGAAGCCGCCGAACGCCGCCATCTTCCGGTGCAACACGCGCTCTCCGGCGTGCCCGAAGGGCGTGTGGCCGAGGTCGTGGGCCAGGGCCACCGCTTCCGCGAGGTCCTCGTTCAGCGCCAGTGCCCGCGCGATTGAGCGCGCCATCTGGCTCACCTCCAGCGTGTGCGTCAGCCGGGTGCGGAAATGCAGGCCCTCATGGTGCAGGAACACCTGCGTCTTGTATTGCAGCCGCCGAAATGCGGTGGAATGGATGATGCGGTCACGATCCCGCTGGAATTCCGAGCGAGTCGGGCTCTCGGAAACGGAGTAGAGTCGGCCGCGGCTCTGGGCCGGATCGGAGGCATAGGGCGCTTGTTCGTTCATCGGGCCCTTTTCATCGGCAGTCGACGATATTAGATTGGCAACATGACCGACGCCGCTCTAGCATCAAATCCTGTCGTTCTCACCGATCGCGCCGCCAAAAAGATCGGCCGTGTGCTGGCCAAACAACCGGCCGGCACGGTGCTGCGCATCGTCGTGGCGGGCGGCGGCTGCTCCGGCTTCCAGTACGAATACAAGATCGTGCACGAAACCCCGGCCAACGACGACCTGGTCCTCGCCAAGGACGGCGCCACCGTCCTCATCGACTCGCTCAGCCTCGAATTCATGGGCGGCGCCGAGATCGATTATGTCGACGACCTGATCGGCCAGAGCTTCCAGATCAGGAACCCGAACGCCGTCGCCTCCTGCGGCTGCGGCACCAGCTTCTCGGTCCCCGTCTGACGGTTGCAACTTCAGTCCCGCAACCCTAGCGTCCGCGCAAAGGGAGACGTCGATGGACCTCAAGAGTCGTGTCGACGCCGCGATCGATGCGGCGTTGTGGAGCAGGATTGTCGGCTGCGTGGTGCTGGTCCACCAGGATGGCAGGCCCATCTACGCCCGCGCCGCCGGATACGCCGACCGCGAAGCCAGGCGGCCGGTCGCCGGGAACGACATCTTCCGTCTCGCCTCCTGCACCAAGCCCATCGTCGCCACGGCGGCGCTCGCGATGATCGATCGCGGCCTCCTCTCGCTCGACGATCCCGTCAGCAAATACCTGCCCTGGTTCACCCCGAAATCTCCCGACGGCTCGGTCGAGCCGATCCGCATTCGCCGCCTGCTGACACACAGCTCCGGCATTACCTATGACGTACCCGACGACGTCTCGACCGGCTCCGATCCCGGTCCGGCCATGTCGCTCGAGGAAAACCTGCGCCGCCTGTCGCGCGCGCCGCTCGCCTTCGGGCCCGGGCAGGCCTGGGAGTACGGCATGTCGATCGACGTGCTCGGCGGCATCCTCGCCGCCATCAACGGCGATCCGTCCGATGTCGAAGCCGTGGTCCGCAAATACGTCACCGGCCCGCTCGGCATGGCCGATACGCACTTCCACGTGACCGACCCGAGCCGCCTCGCCGTTGCCTACGCCGATGGCAAGCCTGAGCCGATCCGTATGGCCGACCCGCAGGACGTCCGCAATGATGAGGATCCCGACAAGGTCGACACCTTCTCGCCGGGCCGCATCTTCTTGCGCGACCGTCCGCAGTGCAGCGGCTCGAGCATGGCCGGCACCGCCGGCGACTTCATCAAGCTGCTCGATGCCTGGGTCGTTGGCGACCTGCTGAAGCCGGCGACCCGCGACGCCGCCTTCGTCAACCAGATCGGCGCCCTGCCGCGCCCCAAGGATCCCGGCCAGAAATTCGGCTTTCTCGGCGCCGTCATCGACGACCCCAACATCTCCGGCTGGCCGGTCAGGGGCATGCTCCACTGGGGCGGCGTCTGGGGCAACAACTGGATCGTCGAGCCGAAGTCCAAGACCACCGTCGCGGTGATGACCAACACCATGCGCGAAGGCTGCAACGGCCCGTTCCGCGACGAAATCCGCGACGCCGTCTTCCCATAACCATCTCGGCGGAGAACCGAATGCGCATCGCCACCTGGAACATCAACGGCGTCAAGGCCCGCCTCGGCCATATGCTGAAGTGGCTCGAAGAGGTCTCGCCCGATATCGTCTGCTTGCAGGAGATCAAGGCGATCGACGAAGAGTTCCCGCGCCTCGAGATCGAGGCCCTCGGCTACAATGTCGAGACTTTCGGCCAGAAGAGCTGGAACGGCGTTGCAATCCTTTCGAAGTTCCGCTTCGACGAGGTGCATCGCGGCCTGCCCGGCGACGACAGCGACGAGCAGTCGCGCCTGATCGAGGGGCTGTTCACCACCGAGACCGGCGTCGTCCGCGTCTGCTGCATCTACCTGCCTAACGGCAATCCGGTAAAGACCGAGAAATTCCCCTACAAGCTCGGCTGGATGGACCGGCTGATCACCTTCGTCGAGGGCCGGTTGGCGCTCGAAGAGCCGTTCATTCTGCTGGGCGATTTCAACATCATTCCGGCGCCGATCGATGCGACCTTCCCCGAGAAATGGGTCGGCGATGCTCTGTTCCGGCCGGAGAGCGCCGAACGCTGGCGCAAGCTCCTCACCATGGGCATGGTCGATGCCCAGCGCGCCGTGTCGAGCGATGCCGCCTACACCTTCTACGACTTCAAGACCTTCGGCTGGGACCGCAAGGACGGCATCCGCATCGACCATTTGCTGCTGTCGCCGCAGGCCGCCGACCGGCTCGAGGACGTCCACGTCCATACCGAGGTCCGCGGCTGGGAGAAGCCATCGGACCATGTGCCGGTCGAGGGCACTTTTATCTTCTGATTGCTGTCGATTCCGGCCGCAGGCCATCGACCATCTTGCAACGAACCGGCGGGCGCTTTGCCCCGCTGGAAGGAGCAAGCCGATGGACAAGATCGTCGAGAACGCCCTCGTTAACGCCCTCCGCTTCGGCGTCTTCACGCGCGTTCATACGCTGGACGTGCCTTACACCGAGCGGCGCCATCACAACGAGGCGAAACATCGCGAGGGGCTGAGCGCCTGGTTTCGGCCGCGCTCGCGACGCTGAGGCTCAGGGCGTCGGGAACCGGTCCGCGAGCTTGTCGGCCATGTTGGCGGCCTGCTTGCGCTCGTCGGGCGTTGCGACCGACATGTCCTGATTGAGCAGATTGCCGATCCAGTCGGCATCGGTCGTTCCCACCGACAAGCGGCTCGCGATCGACAGCCACATCAGCCCTTCGACCGGGTTGGCCTTGAGCTCGCCGTCGCCGTTGAACAGGATGTCGCCGAGCTTGGCCTGCGCCGCGGCATGGCCCTTCTTGGCCGCGAGCGAGAACCAGCGGGCGCTCTGCACCGGGTTGTGGCCGAGCCCGTCCTTGTCGTCGAGATAGAGCTCGCCCACGCGATACTGCGCGTCCGCATCGCCGAAATACGTCGCGGCATGCAGCAGCAGCTTGATCGAATAGTCTTCGTCCTTGGCGATGCCGGCTTCCGGCAGGCCGTCCTTGTAGTAGTCGCCGATCTTGACGAAGGAATGCGCCACGATGTCGGCCTCGATGCCGCGCGGCGCCCCATCGGCATGCTCGTTGGCGATCTCGGCGAAATAGCCGAAGGCCTTGGCCTTGTCCTCGGCGACGCCCTCGCCGCTTTCGTACATCAGGCCGAGCTGCCACTGCGCCATGGTGTCGCCGGCCGCCGCCGCGTCCTTGAGGGCGGCGATCTGCTCGGCGCTGGAGATACCCCCGCCCGCGCCGTCCATGGCACTCGCCATGACCTGCGCGGCATCCGCTGCGGTGAGCGGATTCATCTCGGCGCCCACCGGCGGCTGTTCGGTCAAGGCCAGCGGCGACGGATCGGCGGCCGGCGGCGGAACCGAGGCGGCCACCGGTGGCGGGCTGGCGGAATCGTTGGGGATCGGCGCCGGCGGTAACGGCGGTTTGTCCTGGGCATAAGCCGGCGCCGCCGCGAACAGCAGCGCCGATAACACACTTACGGAAATGAGGGCCGAGGCACCTCTAGATATCCGCATACTGCTCCTTTTCGCCCTTGGCTCCCGGATTGGTCAGCGCGCCGTAGCGCGCCGGTCCGACGAGCTGGGCATACTTCCAGATCGCGCCCGAGCCGTACTCGCTCTCGCGCGGGCCCCAGCTTTTCCTGCGCCGGGCAAATTCGTCCTCGCTGACGTTCACCGAGATTTCCCCGGTGGTCGCATCGAGCGTGATGATGTCGCCGTCCTGGATCAAAGCGATCGGCCCGCCGACCGCCGCTTCCGGTCCCACATGGCCGATGCAGAAGCCGCGCGTCGCGCCCGAGAACCGGCCGTCGGTGATGAGTGCCACCTTGTCGCCCATGCCCTGGCCGTAAAGCGCCGCCGTCGTCGACAGCATTTCGCGCATGCCGGGGCCGCCCTTGGGGCCTTCGTAACGGATGACGAGGACCTCGCCTTCCTTGTAGGTGCGATTGGTGACCGCCTCGAAGCAATCCTCTTCCTGGTCGAACACCCGGGCCGGACCCACGAAGCGCTGGTTCTTGAGGCCCGCGACCTTCACGATGGCCCCGTCGGGCGCGAGGTTGCCCTTGAGCGTCACGACCCCGCCGGTCGGCGAGATCGGCTTGCTCGTCGGCCGCACCACGTCCTGCTCGGTGTTCCATTTCACGTTGGCGAGGTTCTCGGCGATCGTCTTGCCGGTCACCGTCATGCAGTCGCCGTGCAGGAACCCGCCGTCGAGCAGTGCCTTCATCACCAGGGGGATGCCGCCGGCCTCGAACAGGTCCTTGGCCACGTACTTCCCGCCGGGCTTGAGATCGCCGATATACGGGGTCTTCCGGAAGATTTCGCCGACATCGAAGATATCGAACTCGATCCCGGCCTCATGTGCCATCGCCGGCAAATGCAGCGCCGCATTGGTCGAGCCGCCGGTCGCCGCCACGGTCATCGCCGCGTTCTCGAACGCCTTGCGCGTCACGATCTGCCGCGGCCGGAGCTGCGTCTTGAGCAGCTCCATCACCTGCTCGCCAGCCGCGGCGCAAAACGCATCGCGGATTTCGTACGGCGCCGGTGCGCCGCAGCTATAGGGCAGCGCCAGCCCGATCGCCTCGGCCACCATCGCCATGGTGTTGGCCGTGTACTGGCCGCCGCATGAGCCGGCCGACGGGCATGCGACCCGCTCCATCTCGTCCAGCGTCTCGTCGTCCATCTTGCCGACCGAGTGCAGCCCGACCGCCTCGAACAGATCCTGCACCACGATGTCGCGGCCCTTGTAGCGGCCCGGCAGGATGGTGCCGCCATAGATGAAGATCGACGGCACGTTGAGCCGGATCATCGCCATCATCATGCCCGGCAGGCTCTTGTCGCAGCCGGCCATCGCCACCAGCGCGTCGTAGCTGTGGCCGCGCATCGTGAGCTCGACCGAGTCGGCGATCACGTCGCGCGAGGCAAGCGAGGACTTCATCCCGGCGTGGCCCATCGCCATGCCGTCGGTCACGGTGATCGTGGCAAATTCGCGCGGCGTGCCGCGGGCGGCGGCAACGCCCTTCTTGACCGCCTGGGCCTGGCGCATGAGCGAGATGTTGCACGGCGCGGCCTCGTTCCAGGCCGTCGCGACGCCGATGATCGGCTGGTGGATCTGCTCGGTGGTGAGCCCCATGGCATAGAGATACGAACGGTGCGGCGCGCGCTCCGGTCCCTCGGTCACATGCCGGCTCGGCAGCCGCGATTTGTCGACGTAGTTGGTGCTCATCTTCCCAATCCCTGGCATCGCCACTCTTTAGAGCGCTTCAAAGCAAGCGCTTATCGAGCCGGGTAAGCCGGGGTTCAAGGGCGGAACAGCTTCGTCTGGTACGCTACGGGATCGTCATCGATCCAATCGCCCACACAGCTCTCCGCCCCCCGTTTTGTCCTCGCCTTCGTTTGGGGAGAGATTGTGGCGCACGAGCCTACCGAATGGTTGCCGGTTCAGGGCCCGTTCAGGATTCACGATCGCTGTTGCAGGAATGGCACAACACCCCGCGCCGGCTCCCGGCCATCGCATGGGCAGCAAAAAGCTCCGTGGGTTCGCCCACGGAGCGCAAGTCCGAATGACCGCCTGTTCAGTGGCGATGGTGATCCGGCACCCAAATGCAGAGTCGGGTCTTGTGATGGTGGTGCCAGATCGTCCTGCACCAAAGATGCTGGCGCCAATGCCGGGAGTGATGGACCGTCACGTGCACCGACGGATGCATGGAGTACGAGTACGAGTAGGTGGCGGCTGAGGCCGGCGCGGTCATCCCGCCGGCGGCGACGGCCGCGAGCATCAAGGCGGCCAGAGTTGTCGCGATAGTCTTCTTCATTTGGGGAGTCTCCTTGTCGCGTGACCGGCCATCGACGCCCTCGGGCACCGACACAGCCGGATGTTCACCGCTTCGAGGTCCCCAACGACCCCCGTGACGCTAAGGTTCCCGGCGCATCGGCGTCAGCTCAGCCGGGCGAGCGCCGCCTTCAGCCGCTCGAGCCGCGCCACCGCTTCGGCGCGTCGCTCGCGCTGCTCCTCGATCACCTCGGGCGGCGCCTTGGCGACGAACTGCTCATTGCCGAGCTTCTTGTCGATCTTGCCGATCTCGACCTCTTCCTTGGCGATTTCGCGCTTGAGGCGGACGCGCTCGGCATCGAGGTCGATGATCCCCGTCAGCGGCAGGACGAACGTCGTCTCGCCGATCACGATCTGGGCCGAGCCCTGCGGCACATCGCTGCCATAGGTGACCTCGGACAACCGCGCCATTCGCGTCAGCGCCTGGAGCTGGCTCTCGACGCGGGTGCCGGTCTCCTCCCCGGCGCCGATGATCAGGAGCGGAATTTTCGCGCTCGCGGGCACGTTCATCTCGGTGCGCACCGAGCGGATGCCCGACACCACCTCGATCAGCCAGTTCATCTCGGCTTCCGCCGCGGCGTCGCCGAGCCCGGTGAGCATCGGCCATTCGCTGAGCACCAGCAGTTTGTCCCGCGCCGGTCCGGTCTTGCCCGTCTCGCCCCAGAGTTCCTCGGTGACGAACGGCATGAACGGGTGCAGCAGCTTCAGGATCTGGTCGAGCACCCAGGCGGCGGTCGCCTGCGTCTCGGCCTTTCCCGCCTCGTCCTCGCCGGTCAGCACCGGCTTGGCGAGTTCGACATACCAGTCGCAATAAATGCCCCAGACGAAGTCGTAGGCGGCATTGGCCGCTTCGTTGAACTTGTAGTCCTCGATCGCCTTCTGCACGTTCGCAACGGCCTTGGCCGTCGCCCCGACGATCCACCGATTGACCGGCAGGTCGACCTTGTTGGGTGCGAAGTTGGCCCGGCGGGCGCAGCCGTTCATCTCGAGGAAGCGAGCGGCGTTCCAGAGCTTGGTGACGAAGTTGCGGTAGCCCTCGACGCGCGCGATCGCGAGCCGCATGTCGCGGCCCTGTGCCGCCATCGCCGCCAATGTGAAGCGCGTGGCATCGGCGCCGTATTCGTCGACCAGGTTCAACGGATCGATGACGTTGCCCTTGGTCTTGCTCATCTTTAGCCCGTGCTCGTCGCGCACCAGGGCGTGCACATAGACCGTGTGGAACGGCTCGGTCTTCATGAACTCGAGGCCCATCATCATCATCCGGGCGACCCAGAAGAAGATGATGTCGAAGCCGGTGACCAGCACGTCGGTCGGATAGTAGCGCTTGAGCTCAGCCGTCTCCTCGGGCCAGCCCAGCGTCGAGAACGGCCACAGCGCCGACGAGAACCACGTATCGAGCACGTCCTCGTCGCGATGCAGCGGCACCTTGCCGTCCGCCAGCTCTGCGAATGGATCGGTCGCCTTGCGCGACGCCCACGCCTTCGGATTGGCTCGGTCCCGCTGAATCTGCTCGAAGTCGCTCACCGCCTTCTGGAAGACGCTGGAACCGACGCCGCTCACATACATCTCGATCTGCCGGCCGTAATAGGCCTGCGCTTGCTTGCGCGCCTCCGCTTCGGTCGCCGCGACGAAAATCTTGAGCCCCGCGTCGGGCTTGCCGAACTCCGGATCGGTATTCAGTCGTGGCCCGTACCAGGCCGGGATCTGATGGCCCCACCAGAGCTGGCGCGAGATGCACCACGGCTTGATGTTCTCCATCCACGAAAAGTACGTGTTCTCCCACTGCTGCGGCACGAACCTGGTGCGGCCTTCCTTCACCGAGGCGAGCGCGGGCTTGGCCAGCACCTCGGCGTTCACGAACCACTGGTCGGTCAGGAACGGCTCGATGATGACCTGCTTGGTCTTCTCGTCGAACGGCACCATGATCTTCTTGTCTTCGGCCCACAGCACCGCGCCGAGCGCCTCGAGATCCTCGAGGATCGTCTGGCGTGCCTCGAACCGGTCGAGCCCGCGGTACTTGATGGGCGCGAGGCCGTTGATCCGGGCATCCGGCGTGAAGATGTTGATCGGCCGCAAATGATGGCGCTGCCCAACCTCGAAATCGTTGAAGTCGTGCGCCGGCGTGATCTTCACCGCGCCCGACCCCATTTCCGGGTCGGCGTACTCGTCGGCGACGATGGGAATGCGCCGCCCGACCAGCGGCAGGATCGCATACTTGCCGATCACGCCCTGGTAGCGCGGATCGTTCGGGTTCACCGCGACCGCCACGTCGCCCAGCATCGTCTCCGGCCGCGTCGTCGCCACCACGATCGCCTCCGACGAGTTCTCGATCGGGTAGCTCAGGTGCCACATCTTGCCGGCAGTCTCGATGTTCTCGACCTCGAGGTCCGAGATCGCCGTCTCCAGCACCGGATGC
>DATMTK010000131.1:0-2111 GCA_035564755.1 Devosia sp.
CATCCTGCTGACGTCGATGGCGGGGTTCGATCCCAAGGATTCGACCAGCGCCGATCGGGCGGTGCCGGATTTCGCGGCGGCGGTGGAGCGGGGGGTGAGGGGCTTAACCATTGGTATTCCTAAGGAATATCGGATGGACGGAATGCCGGAGGAAATCGAAACGCTCTGGCAGCAGGGCATTTCCTGGCTCGAGGCCGAAGGCGCGGCGGTCAAAGTGATATCTTTGCCACACACGAAGTATGCCCTTCCAGCCTACTATATCGTGGCTCCGGCGGAGGCTTCGTCGAACCTGGCGCGCTACGACGGCGTGAAATACGGCCTGCGCGTCACCGGCAAGGACATCACCGACATGTACGAGCTGACCCGCGCCAAGGGTTTTGGCGCCGAGGTCCGCCGTCGATTGATGATCGGGACATATGTCCTTTCGGCGGGATATTATGATGCCTATTATGTGCGTGCGCAGAAGGTTCGGACCTTGATCAAGCGCGACTTCGAGCTCGCTTTCGGCGACGGGGTGGACGCCATCCTGACCCCGGCGACGCCGTCCGCCGCGTTCGGCGTGGGCGACGAGGACATGAACGCCGACCCGGTCAAGATGTACCTCAACGACATCTTCACGGTGACGGTGAACATGGCCGGACTGCCGGGCATTGCGGTCCCTGCTGGCAAGGACGCCGCGGGCCTGCCGCTCGGCCTGCAGCTCATCGGCAAGCCCTTCGACGAGGAGACGCTGTTCGCCGCCGGCCGGGTGATCGAACGGTCCTCGGGCATCGATTTTTCGCCCGACAAGTGGTGGTGAGCATGCCGGAGAACGACATCTTCACCACCGCCAATTGGCGCGACGTCCCCAAGGACATGTCCAAGCCGCTCCAGGCGCTGTGGTGGATTCGCAAGGGCGAGTTCCGCGTCGGACCGGAATGGGAGGAGGCCCACGTCATCGTGCAGGCGATGGAGGGCACGATGGAGTTCGACTGGGTCCATGCGCTGCTGCACTGGATCGAGGCCGACATGGGAAATGCCGATTACTGGTATCGCCGGGCCGGCAAGAAGCGCTCCGCCCCCAACGTCAAGGCCGAATGGGACGTGATCGCCGCGGCACTGAGCGGCGTGACCAGGCACTGATGGCCCGCCGTGTCTTCGTCGCCGGTGCGGCCGGCGCCATCGGCATGCCACTCTGCCGCCTGCTGGTCGCCGACGGCTGGAATGTCTTCGGGACCACGCGGCGCGTCGACAAGATCGGCCTGCTCGGCGATATCGGCGTCGCTCCGGTGGTTGTCGACGTCTTCGATGCCGTGGCGCTGAAGCGGTCGCTGGCCGACGTGGCCCCGGACATCGTCGTTCATCAACTGACCGACCTGCCGCCTGGACTGGATCCGGCCAAAATGGCCGAGGCCCGGGCGCGCAACGCGCGGCTCCGCGACGAGGGGACCAGGAACCTGATTGCGGCAGCACTTGCTGCGGGGGCCACGCGGATCGTGGCGCAGTCCATCGCCTTCGCCTACGCCCCCGGCCCGAAGCCTCTCAAGGAAACGGCGGCGCTTGATCCGATGCAGCTCGGCGTCATCAGCCTCGAACGCCAGGTGCTTGCCGGTCCGATGGCCGGGGTCGTGCTCCGCTACGGGCGCCTATATGGTCGGGGAACCGGCTTTGCCGAGAACAAGCCGGCGCCGCTGCACGTGGACGCGGCCGCCGACGCGGCCCGGCGCGCGCTGAACCGGGGGCAGGGCGCCTATAACATCGCCGAGGACGACGGTGAGGTCGACTCCAGCCGGGCCAAAGCCGACCTCGGCTGGAGCGCCGATTTTCGGCTTTAGCGGTTGTCGAACTGGCTGCGCACCAGCTCCAGCCCCCGCCGGGTGATGCGGTAAGGACCACCGCTTTGCGAGGAAATGGTTGATCGGCGGCGCAGTTTCTGGAACAGCGCGAGCGGCATCGCGGGCATCAGCCAACCATCGCGGTTGTAAAGGTGGAGGCCCTCGATGCGGCCACGGTCGTTCTTGAGCGGCACGATGTGCCCGCCCTGAGCGAGGGCGTGGAGCACCCGCTGTTCGTCTCTGGAAATATCCATTTGGAGTGGTGACCCTGGAAATCCATCGGGCAGCCGTCCGCAT
>DATMTK010000132.1:0-16022 GCA_035564755.1 Devosia sp.
GGGCCGACTTCTTTGCCGAGGCGGAATTGGCCATCTGACGTACTTTTTGGCCGGCCGCGCCAAACCCCGCTGGGACCGGCTCGGAAACGGCATGAAAATGAAAGCGGCGGCACCGGGCCGCCAAAGCTGGCGGGTGTATAGTGGGACGAGCGGTGGCAGTCAACCGGAATCCGGCGTGGCGGGCGCCGTCAGGGTTTCTGGCAGACCGGGCAAAAAAAGGTCGAGCGGCCGGACTGGACGATACGCTCGATCGTGCCGGGGCAGCCGGGGGTGTGGCAGGGCTGGCCCTCGCGATCGTAGACGTCGAAGCGGTGCTGGAAGTAGCCCGAACCGCCATCGGCCGCGCGAAAGTCGCGAAGCGTCGAGCCGCCCGCCGCGATGGCCTCGGTCAGGACCGAGCGGACGCCGCCGGCCAGAAGATCGAGCCGGGCGGAGGGTTTTCCCGACTTCAGCACCAGCTTTCCGGCCGGCACGGTCGGGCGGATATGGGCCCGCCAGAGCGCCTCGCTGACATAGATGTTGCCGAGGCCTGCGACGACGCGCTGGTCGAGCAGCGCGGCCTTTATCGGCGCGGCCTTGCCCTTGAAGCGCACCGCCATTTCCCCGGCATTGAATTCGTTGCCCAGCGGCTCGGGACCAAGGCCCTCGAGATAGGGCGAGTCCTCTTCGTGGTCGAACAGGCCCATGAAGCCGAAGCGGCGGGCATCGGAATAGATGAGGGTCAGCTTGCCGCGCCCGGGATGGGTCAGGTGCATGACGACGTGGTCGTGCTTTTCATCCACGCCCGGCTCGTAGTAGCGCGACGGCTCCTTGTATTTGCCCTCGGCAAAGCGGAAGGCGCCGGTCATCCCCAGATGGCCGAGCCAGATCTTGCCTGAGCTCAGGCGGAACAGCAGGTATTTGGCGCGGCGGCCGACCGAGGCGATGGTCTGGCCTTCGAGCGCCTTGATGAAGCCTTTCGGGAACGGAAAGCGCAGATCCTTGCGGTTGAGCGTGACCTTGTCGATACGCGCGCCCTCCAGATAGGGCGCAAGGCCGCGGCGAACAGTTTCGACTTCGGGTAGTTCAGGCATCGCCGAGAAACATGTAACCCTGTGCCGGATTGGCCAATTCCAAGCGGCAGACACCTTCTATATAGACACCGCCAACAGGCGAAAGGCTGACACAGATGGCTGAAACCACGCATTTCGGCGAACGCACGGTGCCGCTCACGGAAAAGCAGGGCCTGGTCAACGACGTGTTCCACCGCGTGGCCGACCGCTACGACCTGATGAACGATTTGATGAGCGGCGGCGTGCACCGGCTCTGGAAGGATGCGCTGGTTGCCCGGCTGGCGCCGCCGAAGTCGGGCACCCTGCCCTATCGCGTGCTCGACATGGCGGGCGGCACCGGCGACATCGCCGAGCGCATCCTCAATGCTTCGGTGGGCTACGCCGAGGTCACGGTCAGCGACATCAACACCGATATGCTGCGGGTGGGCGAGGAACGCGCCAGGCACTGGCGGTTCGGATCGCAGGCGAAATTCGTTACGGCCAATGCCGAAGAGCTGCCGTTCGAGGATGAGAGCTTCGATGCCTATACAATCGCCTTCGGCATCCGCAACGTGCCGCGGATCGAGGTGGCGCTGCAGGAAGCCTATCGCGTGCTGAAGCGCGGCGGCCGCTTCCTCTGCCTCGAATTTTCGGCTGTCGACGTGCCCGGGCTCGACCGGCTCTACAAGGAGTGGAGCGATCGCGCCATTCCGCCGATCGGCCGTGCCGTGACCGGCGACGGTCAGCCCTATCAGTATCTGATCGAATCCATCCGCAAGTTCCCCGCGCCGGGGCGCTTCAGCGCGATGATCGAACGCGCCGGGTTCAAGCGCGTGACGCATACGGCGATGAGCGGCAACATCGCGGCGCTGCACGGCGCGTGGAAGCTCTGACGCATGGGTCTTGCCGCCACTTTCCGCCTGATGCGCGCGGGCTTCATTCTGGCGCGTGAAGGGGCGTTCTCGATCGTCGATACTGCGGCACTGCCGCCGGTGATGAAGACGGCGGTGGGTTTCGGCCGGCTGCTCGAGCGCGGCGAGGTGAAACGGCGCGGGCCGGCGGACAATTTCCGCGTGGCGCTCGACAAGCTCGGGCCGACCTATGTGAAGCTCGGGCAGACCTTCGCCACGCGCCCCGACATCGTCGGGCCCAAGGTCGCAGCGAGCCTGGCGCAACTCCAGGACAAGATGGCGCCGTTCGATCCGGCGCTGGTGCCGGTGCTGCTGAGCGAGGCGTTGCACGAGAAGGCCGCTGACCTCACCGAAATCTCGCCGCCGATCGCCGCGGCCTCGATCGCGCAGGTGCATCGCGCCGTGCTGGTCGACCGGAACGGGCGCGATGACGTGGCGGTCAAGATCCTGAGGCCGGGGGTGCAGGACCGCTTCCGCCGCGACCTCGAGAGCTATTATGCCGGCGCGGCGCTGGCCGAGCGCTGGGTGCCGCCGCTCAGGCGCCTGCGCCCTACCGATGTGGTCAAGACGCTCGACCATTCGGCGCGCATCGAGCTCGATCTGCGGCTGGAAGCTGCCTCGATCTCGGAGATGGCCGAAAACATCAAGGACGACCAGGGCTTCGTGATCCCGAAAGTGCACTGGGACCACACGGCCGAGACGGTGCTGACGACGAGCTGGGTGCAGGGCATCCCGATCCGCGACCTTGCGGCGCTCGATGCCGCCGGCATGGACCGCGGGGCGCTCAGCAGAACGCTGCTCCAGTCGTTCCTCAAGCACGCGATCCGCGACGGCTTCTTCCATGCCGACATGCATCCGGGCAATCTGTTCGCCGATCCGAAGACCGGGGCGATCGTCGCGGTGGATTTCGGCATCATGGGGCGGATCAGCCGCAAGGAGCGGCGCTTCCTCGCCGACATCCTCTACGGCTTCATCACCCGCGACTACCGGATGATCGCGCAGCGGCACTTCGACATCGGCTATGTGCCGAAACATCAGTCGGTCGACGATTTCGCGCTGGCGCTGCGCTCGATCGGCGAGCCGCTGCAGGGTCGCACCGCCAACGAAATCTCGATGGCCAAGGTGCTGGGGCAGCTCTTTGCCACGACCGAGCTGTTCGACATGCAGACGCGGCCCGAACTGGTGCTGCTGCAAAAATCGATGGTGCTGGTCGAGGGCGTGAGCCGCAGCCTCGACCCCGACCTCAATATCTGGACGGTGGCCGAGCCGGTGGTGGGCGATTTCGTCCGCCGCGAGGCCGGGCCGATCGGCCGACTCGAGGATTTGCGCGACCGCGCCGAGGTGGCGATCGACACCATCGGCAAGCTGCCCGGGCTGTTCGGCCGGGCCGAGGCGGCGCTCGACGACTACGCCCGCGAGACGCATTCGCCGCGGCGCCGGAGCGCACGGCGACTGATGACCGCCACGTTCTGGGTGCTGGTGGTGATCGCGCTCTGCCTGCTCTATGAGGCGTTGTTCCGCTGATTTGCCGGCCGAGGTTCAGCCGCCGTTCATCGCGCGGCCCCTACGCCTTCCCTCGCGCTTGCGGCTATTGGGGGCCGCCCAGAGACTGGCGCCACTTTCGGCGGAGCGTCTGCAACATGAGGGCAATGAAATGAAGTTTTCCCTGTTGGGCAAGATCGCCGGCGTCGTCGCGCTGACGATGAGCCTTGCCGCCTGCGTCGACATGACCGAAGAACTGGCGGTGACGTCGGACACCACCGCCAAGGCCACCATGACGATGGTGATGGGTGCCGACATCTACGCCATGATGAAATCGGCCGACGCCTCCGACAGCAAGAGCGAGAAGTTCTGCGCCAAGGAGGGCGAGACGCTGGCCGAGAATTCGGACGGCAGCGCCACCTGTACGGCAAGCAGCGAAGGCACCTTCGACCAGCTCAAGTTCGACGAGGGTGACAGCAAACCGACCTTCACGCTGGTCTCGCCGGGCGTGGTGCGCGTCGCGTTCCCGACCAAGGGCATGGCGGGCGACCTCGGCAAGGACAATTCCGACCCGCAGACCGCCGCGATGATGAAGCAGATGTTCGACGGCCATTTCGTGACGCTGCGCATCAGCGGCAAGGCGATCAGCGACACCAACATGACGCTCACGCCCGACAAGACGGCGGCCGAGATCAAGATCCCGTTCCTCGACCTCATCAGCGGCACCACCAAGCTCCCCGACGAGCTCTACGCGGTGGTGCAGACGAACTAGGCGTCGACTGTCGCGTTTCCGGCAGCAAAAGTGATATCCACTCTGCCGGAAACGCATTGAGGACCACGCTTTGCCCGGCCGGATCGACATTCATCTCACCTGGTTCGATCACGGCCGGGGTCTGGCGCTGCCACAACAGCACAGCAGCGGCGCGGCGGGCGTGGACCTGTGCGCCGCGCTGCCCGCCGACGAGACGCTGACCATCGGTCCCGGCCGCCGCGCGATGGTGCCCTGCGGCTTTGCCATCGCGCTGCCCGAAGGGTTCGAGGCGCAGGTCCGGCCCCGCTCGGGGCTGGCGGCCAAACACGGCGTCACCGTGCTCAACTCTCCCGGCACGATCGACGCAGACTATCGCGGCGAGGTGAAGGTGATCCTCGTCAACCTCGGCGACGAGACCTTCGAGATCCGGCGCGGCGACCGCATCGCGCAGCTGGTGGTGGCGCCGGTCAGCGCGGTGGAGTTCCGCGAGATCGAGGTGCTTGAAGGGACGGCGCGCGGGAGCGGCGGCTTCGGCTCGACGGGCCGATGACGGGAAGCGCTGGGTGATCGGGCTTCCGATTCCCGGAGCCAGTCCGGGGGCGCAAAAGCGGTATCCACTTTTGCTCGGCACGCTCCGGCGGTAGGACTGGGTCCATGGCGCTCTCCGCAGACGAAACCCGCCGCTACGCCCGGCACCTGGTGCTCAAGGACGTGGGCGGCGCGGGACAGCAGAAGCTCAAGGCGGCGCGCGTGCTGATCGTCGGCGCCGGGGGGCTCGGCAGCCCTGCCATCGCCTATCTCGCCGCTGCCGGAATCGGCACACTGGGCGTGGTCGACGACGATCTGGTGAGCCTTTCCAACCTGCAGCGGCAGATCATCCATCGAACGGCGGATACCGGCGCCGGCAAGGCGGCCAGCGCGCAGAGCTTCGCCACGGCGATCAACCCGCATGTAACCGTCGTTCCACATGCGGTGCGACTCGAGGCGGGCAACGCCGAGGCGCTGCTGGCGGACTATGACCTGGTGCTCGACGGCACCGACAGTTTCGAGACCCGCCGTGTGGTGGCGGACGCCGCCGAGCGGGCGCAGAGGCCGCTGGTCTCCGGAGCGGTCAGCATGTGGGACGGGCAGGTCACGGTGTTCCTGCCCGGGGGACGCCGCTTCGCCGATCTCTATCCGGTGACGCCGGATGCCGAAGATCTGCCGAGCTGCGAGCTGGTCGGCGTGATGGGGCCGCTCACCGGCGTCATCGGCACGCTGATGGCGATGGAGGCGATCAAGCTCATCACCGGCGCGGGCGAGCCGCTCGCGGGGCGGCTGCTGCTCTATGACGGACGGTCGGCGCGGTTCACCGAACTGGAATATTGATCTATTACGCGGTCGGATAGGTGTTCGGCGAAACCTTCCGCTCCGTTATGGGCGGTCGGCTACACCGGCCATGTTGCCTCAGATCAAATCCGGATGCCGGAACACCAGCGTGGCGTTGGTGCCGCCGAAGCCGAAGCTGTTGCTCAGCGCCACGCCGATATCGACGTCGTCGCGGCGTGCGCGCAGGATCGGCATGTCGGCGAACGCCGGATCGAGGGTCTCGATATTGGCGCTTTCGCACAGGAACCGGTGCTGCATCATCAGGATGCAGTAGATCGATTCCTGCACCCCCGTGGCGCCGAGCGAGTGGCCGGTGAGCGACTTGGTGGCCGAGATCGGCGGGCACGCTTCGCCGGTGCCGAACACCTGGCGAATGGCATCCATTTCCTTGGCGTCGCCGATCGGCGTCGAGGTGGCATGCGGGTTGATGTAGTCGATCTTTTCCTTGACCGTTTCGAGCGCCATCTTCATGCAGCGCGCCGCACCCTCGCCCGAGGGGGCGACCATGTCGTAACCGTCGGAGGTGGCGCCGTAGCCGACGATCTCGGCAAGGATCCTGGCGCCGCGGGCCCGCGCATGCTCGAGTTCTTCGAGCACCAGCACGCCGGCGCCGCCGGCGATGACGAAACCGTCGCGCGCCGCATCGTAGGCACGGCTGGCCTTGGCCGGCGTGGCGTTGAAGTCGGTCGACATGGCGCCCATGGCGTCGAACAGGTTCGACATGGTCCAGTCGAGATCCTCGTGGCCGCCGGCAAACACGATGTCCTGCTTGCCCATCTGGATCTGCTCGTAGCCGTTGCCGATGCAGTGCTTGGACGTCGCGCAGGCCGAGGTGATGGAGTAGTTGACGCCCTTGATGCCGAAGGGCGTGGCGAGCGTCGCCGAGGCGGTCGAGCTCATGGCCTTGGGGACCGCGGTCGGGCCGATGCGCTTGGGGCCCTTCTCGCGGGTGATGTCGGCGGCTTCGACCACGGTGCGGGTCGAGGGGCCGCCCGAGCCCATCACCAGGCCGGTGCGCGGATTCTGGATGTCGTGCTGCTCGAGGCCGGAATCGGCGATCGCCTGCTGCATGGCGATGTAGTTCCACGCCGCGCCCTTGCCCATGAAGCGGGTGGTGCGGCGGTCGAGCACCTCGAACGGATCGAGTTTTGGCGCGCCGTGCACCTGGCAGCGGAAGCCGAGCTTTGCGTATTCCTCGGCGAAGACGATGCCGGGGGTGGCATTCCTGAGGCTCTCGAGCACCTCGGCCAGATTGTTGCCGATCGAGGAGACGATCCCCATCCCGGTGACGACAACGCGCCTCATGCCATCAGTCCTCCTGCCGCCAGAGTCACTGCGCGCCGATATCGGCGAAGAGGCCGACCCGCAGGTCCTTGGCCTCGTAGATAAGCTTGCCGTCGGCCTTCACAAAGCCCTCGGCGATCCCGAGCGCGACCTTGCTGCGGACCACGCGCTTGATGTCGATACCGTATTCGACCAGCTTGATGTCGTCGGTGACCTGGCCGGTGAACTTGATCTCGCCCCCGCCCAGCGCCCGGCCGCGGCCGGGCGAGCCGCCCCAGCCGAGGAAAAAGCCGGTCATCTGCCACAGGGCATCGAGCCCCAGGCAGCCCGGCATCACCGGATCGCCCTCGAAATGACACTTGAAGAACCACAGATCGGGCCGGATATCGAGCTCGGCGCGAACCTGGCCGCGGTGATGGGAGCCGCCATTGTCGTCGATGCGGGTGATGCGATCGAACATCAGCATCGGCGGCAGCGGCAGTTGGGCGTTGCCCGGTCCGAAGAGCTCGCCGCGCCCGCAGGCCAGCAGCTCGTCGTAGGAGTAGGCGTTCTTGGGCTCCGCCATGTGGGCAGCCATCCCCGCGTGAGTGAAATCGAGCGGTGTGTGTATTTGGCGCGCCCCCCAGGGTCAAGCAAGCGGCGCCCGGGACACCCCTTGCGCTTGTGCGCAACTGGGACGAAAGCTATAAGACCGACTGAAAAAGTCCAGTTTTCCCGGGTGTCCATGCACGACCGCATCTTCAGCCGCAGCGTTCCTTCACGCCGGCCCTGCCTGACGGCGGTGCTGCGCATGGCGGGATTGCGGCCGACCCGGCAGCGCGTGGCGCTGGCCGAGATCCTGTTTGGCGGCGAGCACCGGCATGTCAGCGCCGAACAACTCCTCGCCGAAGCGCAGATCGCCAACGTGAACGTGTCACTGGCGACAATCTACAACACCCTGCACCAGTTCCGGGCGGCCGGGCTGTTGCGCGAAGTAGCGGTCGACGCGTCACGAAGCTATTTCGACACCGACACGTCGGACCACCATCACTTTTACCTGGAAGACGAGCAGCGGGTGACCGACATCCCGGCGTCCTCGATCATCATCCAGAACCTGCCCGAACCGCCCGAGGGGATGACCATCACCCATGTCGATGTGGTGGTGCGGGTGAAGAAGGGCCCGACGCCGGTCTGAGACGGACTTCGCTTACGGAATTGCGTCCATGCCCTGGCGACGGATGACGTGCAGCAGCACGAGCGCCGGTCCGCTCGGTCGTTTCACCTCACGCTCGAGCTGTGAAACATAGCCAGGCGTCACCTGCAGCTTCCGCGCGAACACCGCCTGGCTCATCCGCGCCCGCTCACGCAATCCACGAATGTCCGCGCCGGAGAGCGGTGCAAGCTCGGATGGCGCCCTGCCGAGATGACGCATGGTGATCTTGCCGTAGTCGGCATCGTCGAGAATGCCGACGTCGCGCAAGGTATTGGCGGTCTCGAGGATTTCTCGTGTCAGCCGCGAGGCGCGGCTCTCAACTTTCTTCGTCATCATCCACCTCGATCAAGGCGCCGGCGTCGAGCGCATGCTGGATCGTCGCCGGGCCAGCCTCCAGCAAGCGCGTCCCGATAAGCCGGAGACTGGCGAGCTCGCCGTCCCCGATGTTGGCGCGCTCGCTTTTGGCGAAACCGTACAGGAACACACAGCGTGATCCCCGGCGGTAGGCAAGCAACACGCGATAGCCGCCCGACCGGCCCTCGCCCGGGCGCGCGATGCGTTGCTTGAACAATCCGCTGCCCAGATCGGCATCGACAAGCCCATGCGCCAACCGGTCGACCGCCTCGCGCAGCATTGCCGCGTCAATCCGTTCGCGGCGGGCGAACCGCGCGAAACTCTTCACCTCGAAGATGCGCAAGCGCTCTTGCTCATACTAAGAACTATAGTTCTTGGTGCTACAGTTCAAGAAAGATTTGGAAGTCAGTCGAAGTTTTCGTTCTGGTAGACGCCCCAGAGGTCGGTCTCGGGGAGATAGCCCGAATAGCTGGCCGGCGACCCGGCCGTGGGGTGATCGGTGGCGACCACGGCGCACCAGCCCTTGTCGCAGCTATTGATCTTGACCGGGAAGCCCGGGCCGACCCAGGCGACGACGCCGGACTGCTCGGAGGCGCCCGAATGGAGGCCGACCTTGTCGCCGGCATCCTTGAGCACGTAGCCGCCGCGGGTGCCCGACAGCATGTTCTCGTGCACCCAGCCGGTCGAGCCATCGACATCGCGGATTTTCCGCCAGACGTCGAACTCCTGGATGATTTCGACCGGCACGCCGCCCACCTGGTAGGTCCAGGCGATATCGTACTGGTAGCCGGGGCCGACGCGGACGTTGCTTTCCCTGGACTTGACCGTGACGAAGCGCGGCAGCGGCAAACCGCTGGGCCCGGTGGCGGCAGCTTCGGCGGCGGCGGGAGACAGGATCAGGGCAATGGCGAAAGCAGCACGCAACAGCACGGCGGAGTGCCTCATTCGATACATGGGCTTGGACAATCGCGCGGCCCCGGGGGAGCGATCCCGACGCTTTCGCGCAAAACCGGCCTCCACTTTTGCGCGCGATGCTCTATCGTTAGGCGATAGACCTTAATGGTCACTGAAAGGCACCCGCGCGTGACGGCAACGCGGCCGAAAATCCTGGTGACGCGGCGGCTGCCGGAGGCGGTGGAGCAGCGCATGGCGACGCTGTTCGAGGCCCGCTTCAACCCCGCGGACGCCCCTTATTCCGCCGACGCGCTGGTCGCCGCGCTCGCCGGCTCAGATGTGCTGGTCTCCTCGATCACCGACCGGATCGATATCGATCTGATCAGCCGGCTGCCGGAGAGCGTGAAGCTCATCGCGCAGTTCGGCAACGGCTTCGACAACATCGACATCGAGGCCGCCTATGCCGCGGGCCTGACGGTGACCAACACGCCGTCGGTGTTGACCGAAGATACCGCGGACATGGCGATGCTGCTGATGCTCGCTTTGCCGCGCCGGCTGGTCGAGGGCGCGGCGGTGCTGCCACGCGAAGGCACCTGGCCGGGCTGGTCGCCGACCTGGATGCTCGGCCGGCGGCTGCGGGGCAAAACGCTCGGCATCGTCGGCATGGGCCGCATCGGCAGCGCCGTGGCCGCGCGGGCCAAGACCTTCGGCCTCACCCTCCATTATTTCTCGCGCAACCGGCGGCCGCCGGCGCTCGAGGAAAAGCTCGACGCCACCTATCACGAGACGCTCGAGGACATGCTGGGCGCGGTCGACATCCTGTCGCTGCACACGCCGCTGACGCGCGACACCCATCACATATTGAGCCGCGCCCGGCTGCGGCTGATGAAGCCCGACGCGGCGGTGGTCAATGTCAGCCGGCCGGAGCTGATCGACGAGGATGCGCTGATCGAGGCGATCGAGGGCCAGCGCTTGTCCGGCGCCGCCCTCGACGTGTTCGAGTATCTGGGCGGCATCGATCCGCGATTGCTGGAACTGGCGCGGACGCACCGCGTGGTGCTGACGCCGCACATGGCCTCGGCGACGCTGGAAGCGCGGCTCGAGATGGGGGACATCGTGATCGTCAATATCCGCGCCTTCGTCGACGGCCACCAGCCGCCGCATCGGGTTCTGCCCGAAACCCGGGCGCGGGCGTAGGATCGAGCGACTTTAGGTCCACAACGTCATTCCCGCGAAAGCGGGAACCCAGACAAGGTTCGCGGACGCCCGACAGTTCGGGTCTGGAATGAGGCCGGGATCTAATCGAGCTCGCGCAGCCGCTTTTCGATGAAGTTCCGTTCGCTCGTCTGCTGCGTCAGCTCCAGCGTATGGGCGTAGGCCGTGCGGGCGTCCTCGACGCGGCCCAGGCGGCGCAGCAGGTCGGCGCGGGCGGCGTGGGCGAAGCGGTAGCCGGCGAGTTCGCCGGCAGCCAGCGGATCGATCAGCCGCAGCCCGGCCTCGGGGCCGTCGCGCATGGCGATCGCGACCGCACGGTTGAGCGCGACGACCGGGGTCGGTTCGGCGCGCAGCAGCAGATCGTAGAAGCCGGCGATGCGCGGCCAGTCGGTCGCCGAGGCAGTGCGCGCGGCAGCATGGCTGGCCGCGATCATCGCCTGAATGGTGTAGGTGCCGACCGGCGGCCGGGCGAAGGCCAGCTCGGCCAGCGCCGTTCCCTCGGCGATCAGCGACTGATCCCAGGCCGACCGATCCTGTTGCTCGAGCAGGACGATGCTGCCGTCGGGCGCGGCACGGGTCGCGGCCCGCGACTGGTGCAGCAACATGAGCGCCAGCAGGCCGTCGATATCCGGGCTCGGATGCAGTTCCTTGAGCAGGCGGGCCAGCCGGATCGCCTCGGCGCACAGCTCGTGCCGGACCAGCGCGTCGCCCGAGGAGGCTTCGTAGCCCTCGTTGAAGATCAGGTAGATGGTGTGCAGCACCGTCTCGAGGCGGCCGTCCCACTCGGCCGGCGGCGGCACCTCGTAGGGAACGGCAGCATCGTGAATGCGGGATTTGGCCCGCACGATACGCTGGGCGATGGTCGCGGGCTTGCTGAGATAGGCGGCCGCGATCTCCTCGGTGGTGAGACCGCAGATTTCGCGCAGGGTCAGGGCGATCTGCGCATCGGCCGGCAGGATCGGGTGGCAGCAGGTGAAGATGAGCCGCAGCGTGTCGTCCTGGATGGTTTCGCGGTCGGGCGGCATCTGGTCCTCCTCGAGCTCGAGCTCGCGGCGCAATTCGGGCGCCATGGCGCGGAAGCGGCCGCTGCGCCGGAGCTTGTCGATGGCCTTGAAGCGGCCGGCCGAGACCAGCCAGGTGCGGGGATTGGCGGGCACGCCATCGCGCGGCCATTGCTGCGCCGCGGCGAGGAACGCATCGGCCAGCGCCTCTTCGGCCAGCTCGAAGCCGCCCAGCAGGCGGACCAGGCTCGCGAGCACCCGCCCGCGCTCGGCGCGATAGATCCGATCGAGGTCGAAATCGTTCATGGCTGAGGCGGCGGGCTGGAACTCTGGACGATCGGACGCACCTCGATGGTGCCGATCTCGGCAAGGGGCAGGCCCGCAGCGAGGCGCACGGCCTCGTTCATGTCGCGGGCTTCGAGGAGAACGAAGCCGGCCATCTGTTCCTTGCTCTCGATGTAGGGGCCGTCGGTCGCCAACATCTTGCCGTCGCGAATACGGACGATGACCGCCGCATCGCCCAAAGCGAGCCCCTGCCAGCCGAGAAAATGCCCGCCCGCCTTCAGCTCCTCGTCATAGGCTTTCGAACGGCGGTCGAGCGCGGCCTTGTCAAACTCCGGGGACTGCATGACGGCAGGATCGAAGTGAACCAGGCATGTGTAGCGCATTTGAACCTCCCTTGCTGATGCCTATGATCGACGGCCTGGAGCCGAATTCGACAAGACCGATGCAATTTGCCTGAAATTGCAGGAGGTGGCGAAGCCTTAGCGCAAACGCACGGGGGCATGCTGGTTGAATCCGCAAGAGGGTCCGGGGCGCCGAAATGAGTGGTCCGCTCGAGCACGCGCTGCACGACGCAGCGGAAGTGAAGCTGCGCCGCGAGGTGCTGCTGCCGCCCATGATCATCCTGCTCGTGTTCGCCATGGTGGTGGTCGCGGTGGGCGGTTTCGCCTATGTCGGCTGGCAGCAGCAGGCGCTCAACAGCATCCGCGTGCAGAGCGAGGCCGTACGGGTGGCGGCGCATGCGGTCGAGACGGTCGACGCCGATGCCGCGCATGTGATGAGCGGCGAGCCCGGGGCGCTGGCCGGCTATTTCCGCGACGCGCAGCAGATGCGGACGCTGACCCAGGGCACGCTCGACCAGTTGCCGAACGTGACGGCCGCCCTCGACAAGCTCAGCCACGACTGGGACGAGGCGGTGTCGCTGGTCACCGACGGGCGGACCGACGATGCCCGGGCGCTCTTTGCCGAGCGGCGCACGGCCGAAACGGTCGAAACGGTCACCACGGCGGCGCGCACCGCGCTCGCTTCGGCGGACAGCTCGCTCGCCGAGCACGAGAGCGATATCCAGCTCGGCACGCTCGCCGTGCTGGTGCTGCAGGTGCTCTCGGGCACGCTGGCGATGAGCGGCATGTTCTTTGCCTTCCGCTCCAGCGCGCGCGAGGCGCATGGCCGTTCGGCAGCGCTGCGCTCGGCCGACACCTCGCGCGAGCAGGTGGCGCGGCTGTTCGAAATGGCCGACGTGCTGCAGAGCGCCGCCGACTATGGCGATGCCAACCAGGTGCTGCGCGCCACTGCCTCGGAGTTGCTGCCCGGATTTTCCGGCGCACTCTATGTATTCAACAATTCGCGCGACCGGCTGGTGCTGTCGACGAGCTGGGGCCGTCCCGACGACGGCCAGGCGCCGGAGTCGATCCCGCCCGACCAGTGCTGGGCCTTGAAGCGCGGCAAGCCGCACCTCAACCGCGTCGACGGCAGCAAGCTGTGCTGCGAGCACCATCACGGCCCCGACACCGTGCTCGAGATCCCGATGATCGCGCGCGGCGAGATCATGGGGCTGTTCCAGCTCTACGCGGCCGGCGAGAACGCCGAGGACAAGCTCGAGGCGATCACCGGGCTCGGTTCGGCGCTGGCCGACGGCATGAGCCTGGCGCTCGCCAATATGGGCCTGCGCGAAAAGCTGAGGAACCAGGCGCTGCGCGACCCGCTCACCGGCCTCTACAATCGCCGCTACATGGAAGACTGCCTGCAACGCTTCGTGCGCCTCGCCGACCGCGAGAACCGCGAGGTGAGCGTGGTGATGGTCGACCTCGACCACTTCAAGCTGCTCAACGACAAGCACGGTCACGCCTTCGGCGACAGCGTGCTGCGCGATACGGCGATGACCATCGTGGGCTGCCTGCGCGAGACCGACATCGTCTGCCGCTATGGCGGTGAAGAGCTGGTGGTGATCCTGCCCGACTGCAATCTCGACCGCGGCGCCGACAAGGCCGAGATGCTGCGGGTCCGGGTGGCGGCGCTGAGCCAGACCCACAATGCCGAGATTTCCGCCTCGTTCGGCGTCGCCTCGGTGCCCTATACGTCGGCCGGCGTCGCCGACCTGCTCGCCGCCGCGGACGGCGCGCTCTACAAGGCCAAGCAGGCTGGCCGCAACCGCGTCATCTGCGCCCCGACGCGGCCGTTCCAGATCGAGCGGCTCGAGGACGCGCTGGAGCCGGCGCCACCGGCACTCGTGGCGGCGGAATAGAATTTTGTTACGATACCTGCACCCCACACGGAGTCATCCCCGCAAAAGCGGGGACCTCTGTTTTTCGCACCGAGTGCTGATCAGGAAACGGGGGTTCCCGCTTTCGCGGGAATGACCCGGTGGGTGAGCGCTAGTGCAGCGCCAGTTGCGCGGCAATGATCCGGTCGTTGAGCGGCTCGAGATCGGTGTTGTAGGGGACCTTGGCGGCGAGCCGCTGCTTGAGGAAGCGGATGGGCTCGCTCAAGATCCTGTCGAGATCGGTCTCGCAGGTGAAATCGCCGACGATGCGCTTGACCTTGGAATTGTCGAACAGCGCCGTCCAGCTCTTGTCGCCCAATAGAGGGCCTTTCCACTCCGGATGATAGGCGCACAGCGTATCCGTCGGCACGTGCACCAGTTTCGGTGTGACCCCGAGCGCATTGCCGATGGCGGTGTAGATGTGGTCCCAGGTGAACCCCTTGTCGCCCGTGATGTGGAAATCCTCGTAGAGGGCGTGCGGATTGCCAAACAGGCCGGTGAACGGCACGGCGAAATCTTCCGAGCGCGTCACCGTCCAGGGTGCGTTACCGTCGCCGGCGACGATCACGGGCTTGTTCGCGAGCATGCGGTGCACCACCGCGTCGCCGTCGTTGAGCATGCTCGGAATGCCCGAGCGCACGGTGTGCGACGGACGCACATTGGTCCAGGGCAGGTTCTTGGCCGCCTTCATCAGATTCTCGCAGGCGATCTTGGCCTGGCTGTACGCCCAGTACGGGTTCACCGCCGGGGTCTGTTCGGTGATGACGTAGGTGTCGATGCTCTTCTGGTACACCGAGGCCGACGAAATGAAGATGTACTGGCCGGTCTTGCCCGCGAAGGTCGCGATGTCCTGCTGCATCTGGTCCGGGGTGAACACCATGAACTGGGCGACGACGTCCCAGGTGCGCGCGCCGAGCTGCGCATAGGATTTCGGATCCTTCATGTCGCCGACGATCGACTCGGCGCCCCTGGGCAGCGCTTCCTGGCGCTGGCCACGGTTGAAGACGGTCACCTTGTGGCCGGCGGCCAAAGCGCGCTCGACACAGGGCAGCGAGATCTGGCCGGTGCCGCCGACGAACAGGACATTGAGCGCCATGATGAATCCTCCAGTGGTCCCTGAAACACTGGCCCGCCGGATTTGAACTGGCAAGACGGCTCAGGCGGCTTCGGGTTCGGCGCCGAGGACGAAGGCGGTGACCTTGTCGACCGGCATCTCGCAGGGCCTGAGCGCCGGCTCGCCCGAAGCCGGTGCGTAGATGTTGAGGCTGATGCGGTCGGGGCCGCCGAGCTCTTCGGCGTAGAGCTTCATGCTCCTGCCGCCGGCATGGAGGGCGTTCGAGACGCCGTAGCGGCGGCCGTTGTAGCGGGCGGTGAAGTAGCCCTGCGGCCAGGCGCTCAGGCGCGACCACACGGCGGCAGCCGGGCTTTCGGCCATCAGTTCGCGGGGAAGATCGGCAGCACGACCGGCGGCGTCGCGGCCGCGTCCATGGTCTGCTGCATCTTGAGCTCGAGCTCGAAATTCTTGGCCGCCGCGGCGAGGTCGGACTGGAACTGCAACTGCTGCGCCTTGGCAGCCGTCGCATCGTGCAGCGCCTGCGCGCGGCAAAGGGTCAGCGCCGTCTCGTTCTCGATGTTGTGGGTCGAATTGTCGTCCGGAATGTCCGGGCACGAAGCTGCAAACGCGGCAGTCGGCGCGAGAGCGAGGACGGCAATGAGCAGCAGGCGTTTCATGCCCAATAAGTAGGCGTGGCCGACCCCGGGTGCGAGAGCCGGCCGATCACTCTTTGGTGCCTCTTCACGCGGGTCAAGCTTGCAGCCGGGCCAGTCATCACATCCGTCCCTCACTCAAAGCGCCGCTGACGCGGGCCGACGCCTCAACCTCGCGCAAGATATCCTCGCGTGAGCCCGCACCCGCCTTGCGCTTATGGATCACAGGCTGTAGGACATACGTCCTGCATTGACCATGGGCTACCGTTGTGATACATTCATGTCAT
>DATMTK010000133.1:0-2336 GCA_035564755.1 Devosia sp.
CGGCAATAACTGCGCGCAGCAATTCGTGTACGCCGTTGAGCTCAAAAAGCACTTCCGTATTCCAGAAGCGAAGAACCGAGTAGCCTTCTCGATTCAGGAAGGCCGTTCGCCTGACGTCACTTGTTGACTCGACATGCTGGCTGCCGTCGATCTCGACGATCAGCTTGTGCTCGCGACACGCAAAGTCCGCAATGAACGGACCGACCGGGTATTGCCGGGTAAATTTCAGTCCCTCGAAAGTGCGGTTACGCACGAGGTTCCAGAACCGCCGTTCTGCCTCGGTCATGGCGGCGCGTAACGACCGGGCTCGCGGTATGGCCTTGGCGGGCCGGACGGCCCTCACCCGGCGCTTCGCGCCACCCTCTCCCCGGCGGGGAGAGGGGAAGCCGATCCCAGCGTCGCCCGCCACCATCACTCCACGATCTCCGCCGTCTCCACCACGGCGTGGAACAGCACGTCGGCGCCGGCGGCGGCCCAGTCCTTGGTGATGTCCTCTGCTTCATTGTGCGACAGGCCATCGACGCACGGGCACATGATCATGGTCGCGGGCGCGACCCGCGCCATCCAGCACGCGTCGTGGCCGGCGCCGGAGATGATGTTCATGTGGCTGTAGCCGAGCTTTTCCGCGGCCGTGCGCACGCGGTCGACCAGTTGCGGGTCGAACGTCACCGGATCGAAATGCCCGACCGGCTCGACCGAACACCTGACCCCCAGCGCCTCGCAGATTTTCGGCGCCTCGGCCTCGATGCGGGCGCGCATGGCGTCGAGCTTTTTCTGCTCGGGCGAGCGGATGTCGACGGTGAAGCGCACGGTGCCGGGCAGCACGTTGCGCGAATTGGGCGAAAAGAACATCTGGCCGACGCCGCCCACGGCGCCCGGCTGGCTGTCCATGGCGACGGTCTGCACCATCTCGAGGATCCGGGCCATCGCGAGGCCGGCATTGATGCGCATGTTCATCGGCGTCGAGCCGGTATGCGCCTCCTTGCCGGTGAGCGTGAATTCGAGCCACCACAGGCCCTGCCCGTGCGTGACGACGCCGATCTGCTTGTTCTGCGCTTCGAGGATCGGGCCCTGCTCGATGTGGTACTCGAAATAGGCGTGCATCTTGCGGGCGCCGACCTGTTCGTCGCCGACCCAGCCGATGCGCTTGAGCTCATCGCCGAACGTCTTGCCCTCGGGGTCCTTGCGGCCATAGGCGTAGTCGAGCGTGTGCACGCCGGCGAAGACGCCCGAGGCCAGCATGGCCGGGGCGAAGCGCGCGCCTTCCTCGTTGGTCCAGTTCACCACGACGATCGGCCGGCGCGTCCTGATGCCGAGGTCGTTGAGCGTGCGGATCACCTCGAGGCCGCTCAAGACGCCGAGCACGCCGTCGTAGCGGCCGCCGGTCGGCTGCGTGTCCAGGTGGCTGCCGACATAGACCGGATCGAGCGAGGGGTCGGTGCCCTCGCGGCGCGCGAACATGGTGCCCATCTGGTCGAGGCCCATGCTCAGGCCGGCGCTCTTGCACCACGACTCGAACAGCGTTCTGCCCTTGGCGTCGTCGTCGGTCAGGGTCTGCCGGTTGTTGCCCCCGGCGACCCCCGGCCCGATCTCGGCCAGCTCGTGAATCGAATTCCACAGCCGGTCCGGATTGATACGGAGGTTTTCGCCGGGAGATGCCATCATCGTTTCCTTGCTGTCGCCGTCACGTCCCCTCGACCCTTTGGGGAGAGGGTGCCGAGCGGCAGCGAGGCGGGTGAGGGGCCGTGCATCACTTCTGGCTCGGGAAGCTGAACTCGGCGCCGCCCTTGATGCCGGCGGGCCAGCGGGTCGTGACGGTCTTGAGCCGCGTATAGAAGTGCACGCCTTCGGGGCCGTAAATGCCGTGGTCGCCGAAGATCGAGCGCTTCCAGCCGCCGAAGCTGTGGTAGGCGACCGGGACCGGGATCGGCACGTTGATGCCCACCATGCCCACTTCGATCTTGTCGGCGAATTCGCGCGCCGCGTCGCCGTCGCGGGTGAAGATCGCGGTGCCGTTGGCGTATTCGGTATTGTGGATCAGCTCGACGGCGTCGCCATAGGACTGGGCGCGCACCACCGAGAGTACCGGCCCGAAGATTTCTTCCTTGTAGATCTTCATGTCCGGCTTGACATTGTCGAACAGTGTTCCACCGACGAAGAAGCCGTTCTCGTAGCCCTGCAGCTTGAAGCCGCGGCCGTCGACGACGAGCTTGGCGCCTTCGGCGACGCCGCTGTCGATATAGCCGACGATCTTGTCGCGCTGCGCCTTGGAAACGATCGGGCCCATCTGCGCGTCCTTGTCGGTCGCGGGGCCGATCTTCAGCGCCTCGACGCGC
>DATMTK010000134.1:0-19912 GCA_035564755.1 Devosia sp.
CGGTCGCCTGAGGCCTCGAAATCGGCCGATTCCGTTCCTATATGCGATAGCAGTGGATGACGGGTGTCGCAGCACCCGCAAAGCCCCAGCCGGATTAGGTTTTCGGCGGGGAATCGAATAGACCCGCTGGCAGTCAAAACAGACCCAAAAAGAGCCCTTGGCCGACACCCCAGACGATAGCGGCGCGCCCCCCCTGCCGCCCGACGATATCGCGCCGATTTCGATCACCGACGAGATGCGCAGGTCGTACCTCGACTATGCGATGAGCGTAATCGTGAGCCGCGCGCTGCCCGATGTGCGCGACGGCATGAAGCCGGTGCATCGGCGCATCCTGTTTTCGATGCACGAGCAGAACTTCACCTGGAACCGGCCGTACCACAAATCGGCGACCGTCGTCGGCGACGTCATCGGTAAGTACCATCCGCATGGCGACCAGGCCGTCTACATGTCGCTGGTACGCATGGCGCAGGATTTTTCGATGCGCCAGTTGCTCGTCGACGGGCAGGGCAATTTCGGCTCGATCGACGGCGATATGCCGGCGGCCATGCGCTACACCGAAGTGCGCATGGAAAAGATTACGGGCTCGCTGCTCGATGACCTCGAGAACGATACGGTCGATTTCCGCGAGAACTACGACGGCTCGCGCACCGAGCCGACCGTGCTGCCGGCGCGCTTCCCGAACCTTCTGGTCAATGGCGGCGGCGGCATTGCCGTGGGCATGGCGACCAATATTCCGAGCCACAACCTCGGCGAGGTGATCGACGCGACGCTGGCCATTCTGGCGAACCCGCACCTGACGGTTCCGGAGATCATGCAGCTCCTGCCCGGGCCGGACTTTCCGACCGCGGGTGTGATCCTCGGCCGCGCCGGGATCCGGCAGGCCTATGAGACCGGGCGCGGCTCGGTGCTGATCCGCGGCAAGTCCAATATCGAGGAGATGCGCGGCGGCCGCGAAGCGATCATCGTCACCGAAATCCCGTATCAGGTGAACAAGTCGCTGATGATCGAGAAGATGGCCGAGCTGGTGCGTGACAAGCGCATCGAAGGCATCTCCGATATCCGCGACGAGTCCGATCGCCACGGCATCCGCGTGGTCATCGAGCTCAAGCGCGACGCCGTGCCGGACGTGGTGCTGAACCAGCTCTACCGGTTTACGCCGCTGCAAAGCTCGTTCGGCTGCAACTTCGTGGCCCTGAACGGCGGCAAGCCGGAGCTGATGGGGGTCCGGCCGATCCTGCAGGCGTTCGTCGACTTCCGCGAGGAGGTGGTGACCCGCCGCACGCGGTTCCTGCTCAACAAGGCCCGCGACCGCGCGCACGTGCTGGTCGGTCTCGCTGTGGCCGTCGCCAATATCGACGAGGTGATCGCGGTCATCCGCCGTGCCGCCGATCCGGCCGCGGC
Source organism: Devosia sp. (assembly GCA_035564755.1). Taxonomy (GTDB): domain Bacteria; phylum Pseudomonadota; class Alphaproteobacteria; order Rhizobiales; family Devosiaceae; genus Devosia_A. Next base: position 1,402 of record DATMTK010000134.1, read on the forward strand.
GCGCGAAGAGCTGATGGGGCGCGACTGGCCGGCGCGAGACGTGGCGCCGCTGATGGCTCTGGTCGACGATCCTCGGCACAAGATCGCCGAGGACGGCACGTTCCGTCTGAGCGATGAGCAGGCCCGCGCCATCCTGGCGCTGACGCTGAGCCGGCTCACCGCGCTCGGCCGCGACGAGATCGGCGACGAGCTCAACGGGCTCGGCACAGACATTGCCGACTACCTCGACATCCTGAGGTCGCGCGAGCGGGTGCAGGAGATCGTCCGCACCGAGTTGCAGACGATCAAGGACGAGTTCGCGACGCCGCGGCTGACGACCATCGACGAGGCCGCCGGCGACTTCGAGGACGAAGACCTCATTGCCCGCGAAGACATGGTCGTGACGGTTACCCATGGTGGCTACATCAAGCGCGTGCCGCTCAGCGCCTACCGGGCGCAGCGGCGTGGCGGCAAAGGTCGCTCCGGCATGGCGACGCGCGACGAGGACTTCGTCACGCGGCTGTTCGTTGCCAACACGCACACGCCGGTGCTGTTCTTCTCGTCGGCGGGGCAGGTCTACAAGCTCAAGGTCTGGCGGCTGCCGATCGCCGAGCCGCAGGGCAGGGGCCGGGCGCTCATCAACATGCTGCCGCTCGACGACGATGAGCGCATCACCTCGATCATGCCGCTGCCCGAAAACGAGGCGGATTGGCAGAAGCTCGACATCATGTTCGCCACCCGCTCGGGCGGGGTACGCCGGAACTCGCTGGCCGACTTCGTCGAGATCAACAAGAACGGCAAGATCGCCATGAAACTCGACGAGGGCGACGTGATCGTCGGCGTCGAGACCTGTTCGGCCGACAACGACGTGCTGCTCACCACCTCGGGCGGGCGGGCAATCCGCTTCGAAGTCGGCGACGTGCGGGTGTTCAAGGGGCGTGACTCGACCGGGGTTCGCGGGATCACGCTGGGCGAGGGCGAGAAGGTCATCTCGATGTCGATCCTGCGCCATTTCGAGGCGACACCCGCGGAGCGCAACACCTTCCTCAAGCAGTACGGAGCGATCCGGCGCGCGCAGACCGGCGACGGCGTGGAGGCCGATGTGGTCACGAGCGCCGACGAGGCCGAGGACGAGGGCGGTGAAGTTGCGCTTTCCGTCGAGCGCTACGCTGAGATGGACGCCAATCAGCAGTTCGTCCTGACGTTGACCGAGCTCGGCTTCGGCAAGATCTCCTCGTCCTATGACTTCCGCATCTCCAACCGCGGCGGCAAGGGCATCCAGGCGACCGACCTCGACAAGATCAAGGAAACCGGCGTGCTGGTGGCCGGCTTCCCGGTCGAGGAAAGCGACCAACTGATGCTCGTCAGCGATGGCGGACAACTCATCCGTGTGCCGGTCGAAGGCATCCGCTTCACCAAGCGGGCTTCAAAGGGCGTGCGTGTATTCCGCACGGCCGACGGAGAGAAGGTCGTTTCGGTCGAGCGCATCAGCGAGCCGGACGGCGAAGCGCCGGGCGACGCCGAACCCGAGGATTCAGCCGAGGATTGAGCGATGTCGGGGACTTGCCAACTCTCCGACCGCATGGCTTGAGTGCGGCAGCCTTGGAGGGCCGCCGATGTTCTCGATGACGACACTTCTGGCCTATGTGGCCGCCTGCTTCCTGTTCACGCTCGTGCCCGGTCCATCCGTGACGGTGGTGGTCGCGAACTCGCTGGCGCGGGGGACCAAGGCCGGATTGCTGACGATCCTCGGCACCGAGATCGCGATGCTGAGCATGATCTTCGTGGTCGCGCTGGGCCTCCAGGCGGTGATGACGGCGGTGTCGAGCGCATTCACGATTATCAAGCTCGCCGGCGCTGCCTATCTGGTGTGGATCGGCTGGAAGATGTTTACCTCCAGCGGTCACCTCGACTTCGACCGGCGGGCCGAGCAGCTGCCGCTCTGGCGCTACGTGCTGCAGGGTGCGGTGATCAACTGGTCCAACCCCAAGACGCTGCTGTTCCTCGGCGCCTTCCTGCCGCAGTTCGTCGACATGACCAAGCCGGCCTTCCCGCAGATCATGGTGCTCGGGCTGATCGTGATCGTGATCGCGACCAGCACGGACTCGATCTATGCCGCGCTTGCGGGTCGCGCCGGGACGATGCTCACGGCGGCCCGCGTGCGGATGATGAACCGCGTCTCCGGCGTGATCCTGATGTGCGCGGCGGTCTGGCTGGCGCTGCTCAAGAAGGCGTAAGCGCCATCCTCCACCTGCCTGAAACCGGAACGCTGATCGCGTACGTCGTCGCGGCCTTCGTCGTTACGGCTGTACCGGGCATCAGCGTCTCGGGGGTGGTGAGCACGGCGCTCGCGCGTGGTCTTGGTCCGGCCTACCGGTTCGAGCTCGGCGCGGCGATCGGCCGGATGTCGATGGTGGTGATGGTTGCCGCGGCGCTCCAGGCGGTGACCGGGATCGTGTCGACGCTGTTCGACATCATCAAATATATCGGCGCCGCCTATCTGCTGTACCTCGGCATCCGCTACCTGCTTTCGCACGGAGGCATCAAGCTCAAGGATGACGGCAGGCGGCTGCCGGACTGGCAGCAGGTGACCGCGGGCTTCCTCACGGTCTGGAGCAATCCCAAGGCCCTGCTGTTCTTCGGGGCCTTCATCCCGCAATTCGTCGATCCGCACTATACGGCCTGGCCGCAGGTGATTTTTCTCGGGCTGATCGAGATCGGCGCCGCCTTCATCACCGACAGCGGCTATATTGCCTTGTCGGTTGGCGCGCGGAGCCTGTTGACCGGAGGCGGGTTGGTCTGGGTGAACCGGGTGGCCGGGGTGATCCTGATCGGCGCGTCGATCTGGCTCGCGACGCTGCACCGGTAGTTTTATTTGCGCTCTGTCCGATCGGTCGCGAGAGCGCCCGCTCGGCCAACCGCGAGGGAGGCCAGCTTGCGTTGCTATCGGGGCCGTGACAGAACCCCCGGACGTTTGGCGAGGGGCACACCATGACACAGCTCACAGGGTTCTATCCCGGCTCATTCGACCCGCTCACAAATGGCCATCTGGACGTCATCGAACGGGCCTGTAAGCTCGTCGACACGCTGGTGATCGGCGTCGGCACGCATCACACCAAAAAGCCGCTGTTTTCGCACGACGACCGCATCGCGCTGTTGCACCAGACGCTCGATCCGATCGGCAAGCGGACCGACACCGAGTTCCAGATCGTCGATTTCAACGGGCTGATGGTCGCCGCGGCGCGCCAGCACGGCGCCAAGCTCATCATCCGCGGCCTGCGCGATACCACCGACTACAATTTCGAGATGCAGATGGTGGGCATGAACGCGCAGATGGCGCCCGACCTGCAGACCGTGTTCCTGCCGTCGAGCCCCCATGTCCGCCACATCTCGGCCACGCTCGTGCGGCAGATCGCCGAGTTCGGCGGAGACGTCTCCGCCTTCGTTCCGGCCAACGTTCTCAAGGCTCTGAAATCAACATCATGACACACCTGCTCAAGCGCGCCGCTGCCGCGTTCGGCATCCTGGCCATCGTTTGCCTCACCCTGTTCGGCTTCGCCGCGCCCGCGATGGCGGACAATGCCTCGGGGACGCCGCATCTCATCCTCACGCTCAAGGATGGCGACGTCGACATCCAGCTCATGCCCGACATTGCGCCCAAGCATGTCGAGCGCATCGTGACACTCACCAACCAGGGCTTTTACAATGGCCTGACGTTCCACCGCGTCATCGACGGCTTCATGGCGCAGACCGGCGATCCGACCGGCACCGGCATGGGCGGGTCGAACCTGCCCAACGTCAAAGCCGAGTTCTCGGACACGCATTTCGGTCCGGGCATCGTCGGCGCGGCGCGCTCGAGCGATCCGGACAGCTTCAATTCGCAGTTCTTCATTACGTTTGCCGATGCCGGCTTCCTCGACGGCCAGTACACGGTGTTCGGCAAGGTGGTCGATGGGATGGACCACGTGGACAACATCAAGAAGGGCGATCCCCAGACCGGGCAGATGGACGACCCGGACAAGATCATTTCCGCCAAGATCGTTTACAAATAAGGAGCCCAGAGTGGCTGAGTACAAAGACCCCGAGAACACGCTGCTGATTGAAACCACCAAGGGTCGGGTGGTCATCGAGATGCGCCCCGACCTGGCGCCCAACCACGTGGCGCACATCAAGAAGCTGGCGCGCGAGGGCCTTTATGACGGCGTGGTGTTCCACCGCGTCATCGACGGCTTCATGGCGCAGACCGGCGACGTCAAGCACGGCAACGCCGACCAGGGCGACGTGTCGCGCGCCGGCACCGGCGGCTCGGACTATCCGAACCTCAAGCAGGAGTTCAGCCGCGAGCCGCATGTGCGCGGCGTGGTCTCGATGGCCCGGGCGCAGAACCCGGACAGCGCCAATTCCCAGTTCTTCATCGTGTTCGACGACGCACGCTTCCTCGACAAGCAGTATACGGTCTGGGGCAAGGTCATCGAGGGCATGGAGAATGTCGACCAGATCAAACGCGGCGAGCCCGTGCGCGATCCCGACAAGATGGTTTCGGTCAAGGTCGCTGCCGACGCAAAATAGGGACTGGTGGTGAAGCCGATGGCGATACTCTGGGTTCTCCTCGGCGTCATCTCGGGCGCCTGTATTGCCGTGCAGGCGCCGATCAATGCCCAGCTCGGGCGCGATCTGGGGCTGCCGTTCGCGGCCGCCTTTGTCTCTTTTGCGGCCGGCGCGGTCGTGCTTGCGATCGTGACCTTCTCGGTGGCCGCGGCGACGCACACAACCATCGCCTGGGGGCAGCCGGCGTGGTGGCTGTTCATCGCCGGCGGTACGCTCGGCACGGTGTACGTCACATCCGCCGTGGTGTTGACGCCGCAAATCGGTGCCGCGGCGGTGATGGGCCTGGCTGTGACGGGGCAACTTCTCGCCGGCCTCGTCGTTGACAAGCTTGGTTTCCTCGGCGCGCCGCAGCACGACATCAGCCCCGGCCGCATCGGGGGCGCCGTGCTGTTGATCGCCGGCGCGCTGATGATCCGACTGCTCTAGGTTTCCGATTGCGAGTCGAGCTTTTCGATTTCGATTTGCCCGAGGAGCGGATTGCGCTCCATCCGGCCGAGCCGCGTGACAGTGCGCGGATGCTGGTCGTGCATCCCGGGCAGCCGCTCGAGGACCGGCAGGTCACCGATTTGCTCGATATCCTCAAGCCCGGCGACGTGCTCGTCGTCAACGACACCAAGGTGCTGCCGGCAGAGCTGCGCGGCACCCGCATCCGCGGCGAAGCGCGCGCGACGGTCTCCTTCAATCTTCACAAGCGGGTCGACAGCCACACCTGGCGGGCCTTTGCGCGGCCGGCGAAGCGGCTGCACCTGCTCGACCGGTTGGAGCTCGGCGACGACGGCTCACTCCTCGCTACGGTCGCCGGCAAGGGCGAGACGGGCGAGGTCACGCTGGCGTTCGACCTCGGCGGAGCCGAGCTCGACGAGGCCATCAAGGCCCACGGGGCCATGCCGCTGCCGCCCTATATCGAGGCCAAACGGCACACCGAGGAGCGCGACAAGACCGACTACCAGACAGTCTACGCGGCCGTGGACGGCGCGGTCGCGGCGCCGACGGCAGGGCTGCATTTTACGCAAGCGTTGCTGCAGAAGCTCAGCGATCTGGGCGTGTCGATCGAGCGGGTGACGCTGCATGTGGGGGCCGGGACGTTCCTGCCAATGAAGGCCGACGACACGGACGACCACGTCATGCACGCCGAATGGGGCGAGCTCACTGAAGCCTCGGTGCACCGGCTCCGGGGGGCCAGGGCGCAAGGCGGCCGGATCGTCGCCGTCGGCACGACAAGCATGCGGCTGCTGGAGACGGCGGCGCGGACGACCGGCGAGCTGCAGCCTTTCATCGGCGAGACCGATATCTTCATCACCCCGGGCTTCCGCTTCCGCGTGGTCGACGCGCTGATGACCAACTTCCACCTGCCGAAATCGACTTTGTTCATGCTGGTCTCGGCTTTCGCCGGCCTCGAGACCATGCAGGCAGCGTATGCGCACGCCATCCGGTTCAAGTACCGGTTCTATTCGTACGGGGATTCCTCGCTGTTGTTCCGCCAGGAGCAGGGCGAAGAGGAGTAGGGCGCGACGCCGCCCACCCACCGAGTGTCGTTCCTGGCGTAACCGGGATCCAACTCGCCACGGCGCGGAGGTAAATGGTTCCTAGCTTTGGCTGGGATGACACTCTTTGTGGTTTTGCCAGACTTCGTGGTAGGTCGCCGCCCGATGACCGACTTTTCCTTTTCCCTCCTCAGCACCGACGGCATGGCCCGCCGCGGCCGCATCACAACCTCGCGCGGCGAGATCGAGACGCCCGCGTTCATGCCGGTGGGCACCGTGGGGACCGTCAAGGCCATGTATCCCGAGCAGGTGCGGGAGACGGGCGCCGAGATTCTGCTCGGCAACACCTATCATCTGATGCTGCGGCCGGGCGCCGAGCGCGTCGCGGCGCTGGGCGGGCTGCACGTCTTCATGGACTGGCCGCGGCCGATCCTGACCGACAGCGGTGGCTTCCAGGTGATGTCGCTGGCCAAGCTTAGGAAGCTGACCGAGCAGGGCGTCACCTTCCGTTCGCACATCGACGGCGCCAAATACGAGCTGACGCCCGAACGTTCGATCGAAATCCAGACGCTGCTCGACAGCGACATCATCATGCAGCTCGACGAGTGCATTCCGCTGCCGTCGAACCGCAAGGAGATGGAGCGGGCGATGGAGCTGAGCCTGCGCTGGGCGCAACGCAGCAAGGACGCGTTCGGCGACCAGCCGCATCGCGCGCTGTTCGGCATCAACCAGGGCGGCGACGATCCGGAACTGCGTTCCAGATCGGCCGCCGGGCTGAAGTCGATCGGTTTTTCCGGCTACGCCGTCGGCGGCCTTGCGGTCGGCGAGCCGCAGGAAACGATGTTCCGGGTGCTGACCGAGATCACGCCGGAGCTGCCGGCGGACAGGCCGCGATACCTGATGGGCGTGGGCAAGCCCGACGATATCCTGGGCGGCATCGAGCGCGGTATCGACATGTTCGACTGCGTGCATCCGACCCGGGCGGGGCGGCACGGCCACGCCTACACGCGCTTCGGGGTCATCAATCTCAAGAACGCGCGGCACAAGGACGATGCGCGTCCGCTCGATGCCGAGTCGCCGAACCCCAACTGCCGTCGCTTCAGCCGGGCCTACCTGCACCACCTGATCAGGACCGAGGAGATGCTCGGCGCGATGATCTTGAGCCAGATCAACCTCAGCTATTACCAGGAGCTGGTGCAAGGTACACGGGCCGCGATCGAGGCTGGCACCATCATGGATTTTGCGGCACAAACGCGTGCCCGCTGGGCCGAGGGCGACCTCCCCATCAACTAAGGGACCACCATCATGGCGACGAACCGCAAGTCTCTCCTCAACACGATGATGAAGCATCGCAAGCGCCTCGAGGAGACGCCGATGCGCGTGCAGTTCGCGCTCGATCCCAACCGCTTCAAGCGCTTCTCGGTCAGCGCCGGCGACATTCTGCTGGACTACTCCAAGAACCGCATCGACGAGAAGGCGATGGCGGCCCTGTTCGACATCGCCCGCGCGGTGGATGTCGAAGGCCATCGCAAGGCCATGTGGGCGGGCAAGCACATCAACGTGACCGAGGACCGCGCCGTGATGCACATGGCGCTGCGCTACCAGGGCGACAAGCCGGTGAAGGTCGACGGCAAGGACGTGATGCCGGAAATCCGCGACGTCCTCGCCCACATGAAGCTGTTCTCGGGGCAGGTGCGCGACGGCACGGTGAAGGGCGCGACCGGTGAAACCTTCACCGACGTGATCAACATGGGCATCGGCGGCTCGGATCTCGGGCCGGCGATGGCGACGATCGCACTGTCGCCCTATACGAGGCCGGATTTGCGCGTGCACTACGTCTCCAATGTCGACGGCGCCCACCTGCACGATACGCTCGAAGGGCTCGACCCGAAGCGGACGATGTTCATCATCGCGTCCAAGACCTTCACCACCGACGAGACGATGACCAATGCGCATTCGGCGCGCGCGTGGATCGCCAGGGCGCTGGGCGAGGCGGCGGTGCAGGACCATTTCGCGGCGCTTTCGACCAACCTCGAAGCCTGCGCCAAATTCGGCATCCGCGACGACCGCATCTTCGGCTTCTGGGACTGGGTGGGCGGCCGCTATTCGGTGTGGTCGGCGATCGGCCTGCCGATCGCGATCGCCGTCGGCTTCGACAATTTCGCCGCGTTCCTGCGCGGGGGCTACGAGATGGACCAGCATTTCCTCAAGACGCGGCTCGACAGGAACCTGCCGGTGATCATGGGGATGCTCGGCGTGTGGTACCGCAACGCCTGGGGGTTCGCGACGCACGCTGTGCTGCCTTACGACCAGCGGCTGAGCCGGTTCACGGCGTACCTGCAGCAGCAGGACATGGAGAGCAACGGCAAGTCGGTGACGCTCGAGGGCAAGCCGTTCGACTACCAGAGCGGGCCCGTGATCTGGGGCGAGCCTGGAACGGTCGGGCAGCACTCGTTCTACCAGCTCATCCACCAGGGGACGTCGGTGATCCCGTGCGACTTCCTGATCGCGGCCAATCCGCACGAACACATGCCGCCGCACCACGCCAAGCTCGTCGCCAACGTCTTGGCGCAGTCGGAAGCGCTGATGCTGGGCAAGACGAAGGCCGAGGTGGTCGCCGAGCTGACCGCACAGGGGCTCAGCAAGGAAAAGATCAAGGCGCTGACGCCGCACAAGATGTTCCCCGGCAACCGGCCGAGCAACACGCTCATGTATCCCAAGCTGACGCCGGAGATCCTCGGCAGCCTCGTGGCGCTCTACGAGCACAAGGTGTTCGTGCAGGGGACGGTGTGGGACGTGAATTCGTTCGACCAGTGGGGCGTCGAGCTCGGAAAGCAGCTCGCCAAGGCATTGTTGCCCAAGGTCGAAGGCACCGTCGCCAACGAGGGCAACGATGCCTCCACCAAGGGACTGCTCGCGCAGTATCACCGGCTGCGGGACAAATAACAGAATGCGGGCGCGGGCGGGTTATGGACTCGTCTGCCGTTTCGTTGGCCGGCGCGAGAAACCGGAAAAATCGCGCCATTTCCCGTGCCGCCGCGTCCGGTTGACGCGCGCTCGCATCGAGAGCTGAACGAAATCAACGGCATAGGGTTGCGGCGGTTTGCGATTGACTCGAAAGGGTTCGCCGCTATGTTCCGCCGCAATCTCGGCGATATCCGCCGGGTTCGCATTGCCAGAGGGCCGGTAGCTCAGGGGTAGAGCATTCGACTTTTAATCGAATGGTCGCGGGTTCGATTCCCGCCCGGCCTACCAATGCGTCGCTAGACCTGGGCCAGGGCGGAGTAGGTCAGCCCACCGCACAGCTTCGGATCGGGGTTGGCGATGCGGCCGGCGACGCGGTCGCTGGCAAGCGCGTAGAGGGCGGTTTTGCCCTGCGGGGTGCGGGTGCAGACGTACCAGCCGGCAGCCTCGTAGATCGACCAGGAATTGAGCCGCTGCGGCGGCGAGATCTCGGTCTCGTCGGTCGAAGCGACGTAGTCACGGACCCAGATGAGATAGTCGGGCGGCAGCGGCTGGGTGTCCTTGCTTATGGTAAAGTTGGGCATGTAGGGCATCGGCACAGCCAGCGAGGAGCAACCGGCCAGAAGGCTCACCATGGCAATCGCGGCAACAGAACGCAAAACAGGCCCTCGAAAATCGGCGGGAGGTTAAGTTCGACTGCGGGGCAAGTCAAAGCCCGGTTCAGTTGAGCGGATCGCCGACAAAGGGCACCGTGGCGCAGGCGATGCCGACTTCGGCCATCCGGCCGCACAGTTCCTGCGCGTCCGCCTGCATCGCGATCGGGCCGACCACCAGCCGCCGGCCGCTGCCGCCCTCGACGTGGCCGAGGATGGGGCCGAGGCCCATCAGCATCGTGCCGACATGCGAATTCAGGGTCTGCCAGGCGGGGCTCGCCTGATCGGCGTCGATCGGCGGGCCGAGGGCAATGCCGAAGGCGCTGGGGTTGGAGGTGACGTGGGCCGTCAAAGCCTGCGGCATCGCCTGTTGGGACGCGCCTGCCAATAAGGTATTAGCGCTCTGCAGCGGCGTCTGGGTATAGCTGACCGAGCCGCCGTCGGCGTCGAAGCTCTTGACCGGGCTGGTCCCCGTGGACCCGGTGATCGCTCCCTGGTCGACCTCCGGACCGCCGGATTTATTCACTGTCTCGACCAGGTTAGGCACGGTGCTTTCGAGCGCGGCGAGACGCTGCGTTGTCGACTGCGTCGCCTGCTGTGTCAGCGACAGGCGCTGCTCGAGCGCGGCGTTCTGCTGCTGCAGGCCGCTCATCCGGGTCTGCAGCGCAACGACCGTGCCGCGGAGCTGATTGAGGTTGCCGCCGTCGAGGCGGGAGGCATGCAGGCCGCCGAGGATGTTGTCCGGGATAAGGGCGGAGATGCTGCCGCCGACGAGGGCCAGGCCCCAGACGGACAAGGCGACGACGCCCCAGAACGTGACATCTCCGGCCCGGAACTGGTCTGCCGTTTTCGCCAAACTCAAAAATCTCGCCAAGCCGCTCGAATCACGGCTCTTTCGCTAGTTTACCATCGCAGCGGCGTAATGTTTCTCAAACACGTTGCTGCCATAAAATATGGCCACTTGTTCTTGGGAAAACGGGGCAGGCATGACCGAATTGTTGTCGATCATCTTGGCGGCGGGCGAGGGCACCCGCATGCGGTCGGCAACGCCCAAGGTTTTGCATCCGATCGGCGGACTTCCCATGGTCTCGCATGCGATCCGGGCGGCGCAGTCGGCAGGCTCGAGCAGTGTGGCAGTGGTGATCGGCCCCGGCCACGAGGCCGTACGCGCTGCGGTGACGGCCGCGGTCCCAGGCGCCTCGGTGTTCGTTCAGACGGAGCGGCTCGGGACCGGACATGCGGTCAAGCAGGCGCGGGAGGCCTTCGAAGCGATCTCGGGCAATGTGATCGTGCTCTACGCCGATACGCCGCTGGTGACGGCGGCAACGGTTGCCGCGATCACGGCCAAGCTCGACGCCGGCGCCGATATCGTGGTGGTCGGTTTCGAGCCGGACGATCCGACCGGCTACGGCCGGTTGCTGACCGAGGGTGACCGGCTGGTTGCTATTCGCGAGCACAAGGAGGCGAGCGAGGCCGAACGCCGGATCGGGCTCGTAAATTCGGGCATCATGGGGTTCCGCAGCGGCGTGCTGCAGGCCGTGATCGAACGGATCGACAACAAGAACTCCAAGGGCGAGTTCTATCTGACCGACGCTGTCGAGATCGCCAATGCCGACAAGCGCAAGATCGAATATACGGTTGCGGACGCGCGCGAGGTGATCGGCGTCGACGACCGCGCCAAGCTGGCCAAGGCTGAAATGCAGTTCCAGGAGCTCAGACGCGACGACTTCATGAAGGCCGGCGTGACGTTGCGGGACCCGGCGAGCATCTATTTCTCCTACGATACCGAAATCGGCCGCGACGTGACGATCTTCCCGAACGTGGTGTTCGGGCCCGGCGTGAAGATCGGCGACGGGGTCGAGATCCGCGCCTTCTGCGACATCGAGGCGGTGACGATCGGCGCGGGCGCGACCATCGGGCCGTTCGCGCGTATCCGGGGCGGCGCCGAGCTTGGCGCTAACGTGCATCTGGGCAATTTCGTCGAGGTCAAGAAGTCCAGGATCGGCGCCGGCACCAAGGCCGGGCACCTGAGCTATCTGGGCGATGCGGTGATTGGGGAGAACACGAACATCGGCGCCGGCACCATCACCTGCAACTACGATGGCGTGAACAAGGACGTCACGGCCATCGGCTCGAACGTCTTCATCGGCTCGAACACCTCGCTGGTGGCGCCGGTGAGCGTCGGGGACGGCGCCTACACGGCCTCGGGCAGCGTCATCACCGATGACGTGCCGGCCGATGCCGTCGCCTTTGGGCGGGCGCGCCAGGAAAACAAGCCGGGCTACGCGCCGAAACTCAAAGAGAAGGCGTTGGCCAGGAAGGCCGCCAAGCAGAAGGGGAAAGCCTGATGTGCGGGATCGTCGGGATTATCGGTACGGAGCCGGTGGCGGCGCGGCTTGTCGATGCGCTGAAGCGCCTCGAATATCGCGGCTATGACAGCGCCGGCGTCGCGACCTTGGAACACGGTTCGATCGCGCGCCGCCGCGCCGAAGGCAAGCTCGGAAACCTCGCGACCAAGCTCGGCATGGAGCCGCTCGAGGGCCGCATCGGCATCGGCCACACGCGTTGGGCGACGCACGGGGCTCCGACCGAGGGCAATGCGCATCCGCATGCGACCGACAAGGTCGCGGTGGTCCACAATGGCATCATCGAGAATTTCCGTGAGCTGCTGGCCGACCTGGCGAAGGACGGCTATCTGCCCAAGACGCAGACCGACACGGAATCGGTGGCGCTGTGGGTGACGCGCGAGATCGATCGCGGGCTCGACCCGGAGATGGCGGTCGGCCGCACGCTCAAGGTGCTGCGCGGCGCGTTTGCGCTGGCCTTCATGTTCAAGGGCCACGACCGGCTGCTGATCGCGGCGCGTCACGGCGCGCCGCTCGCGGTGGGCTACGGAGAGACCGAGATGTATCTTGGGTCGGACGCGATGGCGCTGGCGCCGTTCACATCGCGGCTCAGCTACCTGCTCGACGGCGACTGGGCGGTGATCACGCCCAAGGGGGTCACCATCCGCGACGGTTCAGACGCGATCGTGCGCCGCGAGACGCTGGTGTCGCAAGCCTCGGCGCTGCTCGTCGACAAGGGCAACCACCGGCACTTCATGGCCAAGGAGATCTATGAGCAGCCCGAGACGATCTCGCATACGCTAAGCCACTATGTAGACATGGGCGCCGAGACCGTCGCGCTGCGGGAGAAGCTGCCGTTCGATTTCGCCAGCCTCAGCCGGCTGACGATATCGGCTTGTGGAACGGCGTATTATGCCGGGCTCGTCGCAAAATACTGGTTCGAGAAATACGCGCGACTGCCGGTCGACGTCGACGTGGCGTCGGAGTTCCGCTATCGCGAGCCGCCGGTCGAAAAGGGCAGCGCCGCGCTGTTCATCTCGCAGTCCGGCGAGACCGCGGACACGCTGGCCGCGCTGCGCTATTGCGCCAGGTCCGGCCAGCATGTGGTGAGCCTGCTCAACGTGCCGGATTCCACGATCGGCCGCGAAAGCGAGGTCGTGTTTCCGACGCTCTGCGGCCCGGAGATCGGGGTCGCGTCGACGAAGGCGCTGACCGCTCAGCTCGCCGCGCTTGCCAGCCTCGTGGTGGCGGCCGGAGTCGCGCGTGGCGTTCTCGACCGCGCGCAGGAGGCCGAACTGGTCCGCGAGCTGGTGACGCTGCCGGCGGCCGTGAGCTCTGCGCTCGGCACCGAGGAGCAAATCGAACGCATCGCCAAGGGGCTCAGCAAGGCCAAGGACGTACTCTACCTCGGCCGCGGACAGATGTTCCCGGTGGCGATGGAAGGCGCGCTGAAGCTCAAGGAAATCTCCTACATCCACGCCGAGGGCTATCCCGCCGGCGAGCTCAAGCACGGGCCGATCGCGCTCGTGGACGAAACGATGCCGGTGATCGTCGTCGCGCCGTCGGACGAACTCATGGAAAAAACCCTCAGCAACATGCAGGAGGTCGCGGCGCGCGGCGGCCAGATCATCCTCATCACCGACGAGGAGGGCCGCCGCCACATCGGCCAGGGCGTCGCCGAGACCATCGTCATCCCGAAGGTATCGAGCTTCGTGGCGCCGATCCTGGCGCTGATCCCGGTGCAATTGCTCGCCTACCACACCGCGGTGTTCATGGGCACCGACGTCGACCAACCGCGCAACCTGGCCAAGTCGGTGACGGTCGAGTAGCTGGACTTTCCCCGGACGCCGTGCGAACTGCCGGCTCATGACGGACCGCATCGAAATCACGCCGCCGGGCCATCCGCTCGTGGGCCGGGTCACGCCGCCGGGCAGCAAGTCAATCACCAATCGTGCGCTGCTGCTGGCGGGCCTGGCACGTGGCACCAGCCATCTCACGGGCGCGCTCAAGAGCAAGGATACCGCGCTCATGGCCGCGGCGTTGCGGCAGATGGGCGTCGTGGTCGACGAACCGGACGCGACCAGCTTCATCGTTACCGGCCACGGCTATCTGGCGGCGCCGTCCGAACCGCTGTTCCTGGGTAACGCGGGCACCGCGACGCGGTTCTTGACCGCGGCCGCGGCGCTGGTCGACGGCGTCGTGGTGGTGGACGGCGACGAGGCGATGCGCAAGCGGCCGATCGGGCCGCTGGTCGACGCGCTCAAATCGCTCGGCATTGGGGCCAGTGCGCCGACCGGCTGTCCGCCGGTGACCATTGCGGGCAAGGGCAATTTCGGCGCCGGCCGGGTCGAGATCGACGGCGGCCTCTCGAGCCAATACGTCTCAGCTTTGCTGATGGCGGCGGCGTTCGGCGACGGCGCCATCGATGTGGCGCTGACCGGCCAGGACCTCGATGCCCGCGGCTATGTCGATCTCACCGTTGCGGCGATGACGTCTTTCGGGGGCAGCGTCGCGCCGGTCGATCGCACCACCTGGCGGGTGGCGCCGACGAAGTACCGCGCTACCGATTTCGTCATCGAGCCCGATGCGTCGGCCGCAACCTATCTCTGGGCAGCAGAAGCGCTGACCGGCGGGCGCATCGACCTTGGCGTGCCGATGGATGCGTTCACCCAGCCCGACGCCAAGGCGGCCGAATTCATCCGCAAGTTCCCGCACATGCCGGCGGTGATCGACGGCTCGCAGATGCAGGATGCCGTTCCAACACTGGCGGTGCTTGCGGCCTTCAACGATACGCCGGTGCGGTTCACCGGCATTGCCAACCTGCGGGTCAAGGAGTGCGACCGGATTCGCGCGCTGTCGACCGAGCTCAGCCGTATCCAGCCGGGGCTGGCGCATGAGGATGGTGACGATCTCGTGGTCGTGGCCGATCCGCGCCTGCGTTCGGCGGCGAAGCGTAACGCGATCACCGAAATCGAGACCTACGAGGACCACCGGATCGCGATGAGCCTGGCGCTGGCCGGGCTCAGGATCGGCGGTATCACGATCCTCAACCCCGATTGCGTGGGCAAGACCTATCCGGGTTATTGGGACGCGCTACGCTCGCTCGGTGTGACGCTGACCGCCACCTAGGCCGCGGCGATCCTGTCGTCCGGCTTGAGCTCGACTTCGCTGAGCACGCGATTGCGACCGGCGTGCTTGGCCGCATAGAGGCAGCGGTCGGCGCGCTCGATGAGCGAGGACGGCGAGTCCCCGGGCTTGTACATGGCCACGCCGAACGAGGCGGTGATGCGGCCAAGCTTCTCATTGGTGGAACGTTTCAGCAGTTCCTTGGCCTGAACGGCCTTGCGGATGTTGTCGGCAACGATCACTGCGCCCTCGAGGTCGGTCTCGGGGAGGATCGCCGCGAACTCCTCGCCGCCGTAGCGTGCGGCCAGGTCCTTGCCCTTGATGTTGGACTTGAGGGTCATGGCGACGAGGCGAAGCACCTGGTCGCCGGTCTGGTGACCCCAGGTATCGTTGAAGCGCTTGAAGTGGTCGATGTCGAGCAGCATCAGGCAAAACGACGTTCCAAGCTCGGCATCCTCGAAGGCCTTGAGCATGCCTTCGTCGAAGGACTTCCGGTTGAAGATCTTGGTCAGCGGGTCGAGCATCGACTCGCGCCGCACTTCATCGAGGTCACGCTGCAGGGCGGCAATGTCGTCGCGCGAGGCGATGAGCTTTTCCTCGAGTTGCGCGTTGGCGTCCTGCATGCGCCGGGTTTCGCCGAGCAGCCGCTGCGCCAGGGCGCGCAATTCCGTTTCGCCCAGATCGACCTGGCTCAGGTCACCGCTCGCCGCCTGCAACGTCCCGGAATAGGCGTTGGCGGTGGTCATCGCCGTATCGATGGCGTCGTGCACCGCCTCGATGCGCGTGGCCATGCGCTCGGACACGCTCGAGATGCGCTCGTTGGCGTCGGCGGCCTTGAGGAATTCGTTGTAGAGGCGCTCGGCCAGTTCCTGCGTGGCGGACCCGTCGCGGAAGATCTGGTTGATACGCTGGTTCAGCGTCGGATTGACGCCGGTCGCGTAGGTATAGAGGAGCTCATAGAACTGCGGATAGGGCGGGATCTGTCCCCGCTTCAGCAGGACCATAGCCGAATTGGCGTATCCCAGGGCGCGCCTGAATTCCTGTTCCGACACTGTGCCCCCAGAGGTCTTCTGACCCTTTACCAGCGCTCTGTAGTTTTCGGGTGAGTCACTTAAAGTGTAGTAAAGATCACTGATATGTCAGCAAAGACACGCAAAAGTGCCTGCGTGACCTGCGGCAGTGATTTCAGCGAACGCCACTTGGCCGGAGCAAGAAAGCCGGCACGGGACCATCCGATCCGAACGGTGACGCCGGACCGCCGCTGTTGTCGTGTTCACGTTCGCGTTCGCGATGCGGACGCGGAGCGGGTCTGTCGTCGTGACGAGGATGCTCCGGCCGGGCCTCACGGCGCGGCTGCTTCGCCACGACCTTCTCCTCCGGCTCCGAGCTTTCTGCCTTTGCCGGTCGAGAACCGCGGGTCCGGGTGCCGCGGCGGCGGCGTTCGCCAGAGTCGGAAGCGTGATCGTCCTGACCGACGGCTTCGACGGCAATGCCGTCGAGCTTCATCACCGGAATATCGCGCTGGATCAGCTTGACGATGGCATCGAGATATTTGCCGTCCGATGGTGCGGCGAGGGTGATCGAGATGCCTGAGCGCCCGGCGCGGCCGGTCCGGCCGATGCGGTGGATGTAGTCCTCCGCGTGGGTGGGGACGTCGAAGTTGAAGACGTGGCTCACCGCGGGAATATCGAGGCCTCGGGCCGCGACGTCGGAGGCGATCAGCAGCTTGAGCTTATCGGTCTTGAACGTGTCGAGTGTTTCCGTGCGGCTCTTCTGGTCCATGTCGCCATGTAGGCCACCGGCGGAGAAACCGTGGCGCTGCAGCGAACGGGCGAGTGTCGCGACGTCGCGCTTGCGGTTGCAGAAGATGATTGCGTTCTTGAGGTCTTTTTCGCCGCGGATGATGGCGCGGAGCGCTGCGCGCTTCTCTTCCGGCCGGCCGGAGACCTTGACCAGCTTCTGGTCGATGGTTTCCGCCGTGGAGTTCTTCCGCGCCACCTCGATCCGCACCGGATCGCGCAGAAACCGGTTGGTGAGCTTCTGGATCTCGGGCGGCATGGTGGCCGAAAAGAACAGCGTCTGCCGGCGGGCGGGGAGCAGGCCGCAGATGCGCTCGATGTCCGGGATGAAGCCCATGTCGAGCATGCGGTCGGCCTCGTCGATCACCAGGATGTCGACGCCGCTCAGCAGGATGCGCCCGCGCTCGAACTGGTCGAGCATGCGGCCGGGAGTGGCGATCAGCACGTCGGCGCCGCGATCGAGCACCTTGTTCTGGTCTTCGAAGCTGACGCCGCCGATCAGCAGCGCCATCGTCAGGCGATGGTTCTTGCCGTATTTTTCGAAATTCTCGGCAACCTGCGCGGCGAGCTCGCGCGTCGGCTCGAGGATCAGCGTACGCGGCATGCGGGCGCGCGCCCGGCCGCTTTCGAGCAGGGTGAGCATGGGCAGGACGAACGAGGCCGTCTTGCCGGTCCCGGTCTGCGCAATGCCGATGATGTCCTTCTTTTCGAGGACATAAGGGATGGCCTGCGCCTGAATTTCAGTGGGCTTGGTGTAACCCGCGGCCGCGACCGCGTCGGTCACTTTGGCGCTGAGGCCGAGCCCGGAAAAGTCTTCTGGCAATGTGAACGTCCACTCTGGGTTGGGAGGAGCCGGCGTTGAGGCCTCTGGGTGAGACCGAGCGGCCGAGTGGTTCCCGACGCGCCGGGAACATAAAGGGAATAACCCGCGAGTCAACGGGATTCCCTAGGCTTTGCTTAATATGGGAACGTGTCGGTCAGATGTCGAGACCGCCGAGTATCACGGGTGCGCGCGCGGGCCGAGGGCAGCAAACGAGACCGATACGAGCAGCGGCGTTGCCGCTGCCATCTACACGTCGAGGTCGGTCACGAACTCGGCGTTGGTCTGGATGAACTCGAAGCGAGCCTCGGGTTTGGAGCCCATCAGCCGGTCGACCGAGGAGCGCGTCTCATCGCGGTCCTGCAGCACGCGGACCTGCAGGAGCTGGCGTGTCCGCTTGTCCATCGTGGTTTCCCGCAAGTGCGCATAGGGCATCTCGCCGAGGCCCTTGAAGCGGGTGATCTCGGGTTTCTTGCCCTTGAACTCCGTCTCCAGCAGCGCGTCGCGGTGAGCATCGGTCAGCGCATAGACGACCCTGGGGCCTAAGCTCAGCCGGAACAATGGCGGCATCGCGAGATAGAGGTGCCCGTCATCGATGAGCCTGGGCATCTCCTGAAAGAAGAAGGTCATCAGCAGTGAAGCGATATGGGCGCCGTCGACGTCGGCGTCGGTCATCAGAATGATCTTGTCGTACCGCAGGTCGTCCTCGCGGTAGCGGTCACGCGTGCCACAG
>DATMTK010000135.1:0-2895 GCA_035564755.1 Devosia sp.
CCGAGAAGCTGAGCGATCCGGAAGCGGCGCGCTCGCCGCAGCGCAAATGGTGTCTCGATCCGAGCCGCCCCTGGGTGCGCAAGCTCTCCGTGCATCCCTACTGGCACTGGATTCAGGGTCGCGGGCTGTTCAGCAAGTCGATGCCGGAGGATGCGACCTACTGGCACTTCAAGGGCATCAATACCAACTGGAAGCAGCAGCGCACCGCCGCGCCGACTGGAACGACGGTCCAGGATGCGGAGCTGGTGGCGGCGATGGAGCGGGCGGGGATGACTGCAACTCCCCCCACCCAGTTTCGCTAGAGCCAGCGGTCCAAGCTTCGCCACCCGCCCCAGGCGGGGGAGGGAAAGCGACTGCAACGCCTCTGGTCGATTGAGTGATTTGCCTACCCGCCGATGTTCAGCCTGCTCTTTTGCTGGCCGTCCGCATCGAAGTTCGAGGGGTCCAGCCACCGCTCATATTCGGTGCGATAGCGCGGCCAGTCGCGGTCGAGCATGGCGAACCAGGCGGTGTCGCGGTTGGCACCCTTCTGGATCATGTGCTGGCGGAAGATGCCTTCGAACGTAAAGCCGAAGCGCTGCGCCGCCCGCTTGCTCGGCTCGTTGAAATTGTTGCACTTCCACTCGAAGCGCCGATAGCCGAGCTCGTCGAAGACGTAGCGGGCATGGAGGAACAGCGCCTCCGTCGCAAGCCGGCTGCGCGCCATGTTCGGCCCCCAGTAGACGCTGCCGATCTCGATGACGCCGTGCTCGGGCACGATGCGCATCAGCGCCTGCCGGCCTTCCGCGGTGCCGGTCGCCCTGTCGACCACCGCCCACATCAGCGGGTCGGTCCTGGCCGCGGCGGCCTGCACGAAACGCGCCATCTCGGCCTCGTCCTGCGGCGCGTATTCGAACAGATAATCGAAACGCTCCTGGCCGTCGGCCGTGGTCGCGGCGCGGTAGAGGCCGGCGACGTGCTGCGGCCCGAGCGGCTCGAGCCGGACATAACGGCCTTCGAGCGTGACGCGCTGCGGCGGGCCCTTGGCAGGAGAGACGGGGGTCATGCGGGTGTCCTGAAGATGGCGTCGAGGCCGACGCGGTAGTTGGGGTAGGTGAGAGTGGTGCCAAGCGCCGTAGTGATGGCAGTGCTCGAGACGCGCTTGTTGTCGGAATAAAAGCTGCGCGCCATCTCGGTCATCTGTGCCTCGGCGAACGGGATTCCGGGCGGCACCGGGACGCCCATCAGTTTCGCCGCATACTCGACCAGGTCCTGCGGCGGGGCCGGCTCCTCGTCGCTGAGGTTGAACGTGCCGCCGAGCTTCGCCTTTGCGGCGAGGGCGGTGATGCGGCCGATGTCGTCGACGTGGATGCGGTTGAACACCTGCCCCGGCTTGATGATGCGGCGCGCCGTTCCCTCGCGCAGCTTGTCGAAGCTCGATCGCCCCGGTCCATAGATGCCGGCGAGGCGAAGCACCAGCAGCGGCACGCCGCGCCCGGCGGCATAGTCGCGCCAGAGCTGCTCGGCGTCGACGCGCTCCTGACTGCGCTTGTTGACCGGATGCGTCGGGGCGGTTTCGTCGACCCAGGCACCGCCGAAATCGCCGTAGACGCCGACGGTCGAGTAGTAGCAGAGCCACTCGAGGCCGGCGCCGGCGTCGAGGTCGCCGCGATGGAAATTGTAGGCCGGATCGCCGCTGTCATTGGGCGGGATCGAGAGCACGACATGGCTCGCCTTGCGCAGATCGGCGCCGAGCGTCGCGCCGGGCCTGGTGCCGTCGAAGACGTGCAGCCGGTAGGGGCTCTCGGCCAGCCGTTCGACGCCCTCTTCGGTGCGGGTCGTGCCGGCGATGGGCACGTCGGGATCAATGATTTCGTGGATGGAGCGGGCCGTCGCGAGCGACGAATAGCCCATGCCGAAAAAGAAGACGCCCATTCAGCTCAGCTCTGCGGTCCATTCGGATCGGACGGTTGTGTCGGCTTCGCGCTGCAAAAAGTCCAGCGCCAAACGCCTGCCCATCTCGGCAGGGGCGAGCCGCCGTACGGCCCATACGGCAGCGCCGCGGATCAGCGGGTCGGGATCGGTCAGCCGGGCCTCGGCGTGGGGCAGCAGCGCATCGTCGCCGCTGTTGCCGATGGCGATGAGCACGTTGCGCAGGAAGCGTGCGTGGCCGATGCGCTTGATCGGCGAGGCCGAGAACAAAGCGCGGAAGCCGGCCTCGTCGAGCTGTACGAGCTCGCTCAGCGCAGCGGCGCCGAAATCGTCGCGCGCCGCAAGCTTCATTTCGTGTGTCGCGGTGGCGAACTTATTCCATGGGCAGACCGCGAGGCAGTCGTCGCAGCCATAGATGCGGTTGCCCATGGCGGCGCGGAACTCGAGCGGGATCGGGCCCTTGTGCTCGATGTTGAGGTAGCTGAGGCAACGCCGCGCATCGAGCCGGAACGGCGCCGGGAAGGCTTGTGTCGGGCAGATGTCGAGGCAGCGCGTACAGGTGCCGCAGCTTTCGGGATACGGGGCGTCGACGGGCAGCTCGGCCGAGGTGAAGATGGCCCCGAGGAACAGCCACGAGCCGAACTCGCGCGACACGAGCACCGTGTGCTTGCCCTGCCAGCCGAGGCCTGCCGCCTCGGCGAGCGGCTTTTCCATCACCGGCGCGGTGTCGACGAACACCTTCACCTCGTGTCCGGTGCGGCGCTTGAACAGGCCCGCGAGCTCCTTGAGCCGGCCCTTGATGATCTCGTGATAGTCGCGGTTGCGCGCGTACACCGAAATGGCACCGCGATCCTTGTGCGCCAGGATGCCGAGCGGGTCGTCCTTGGGTCCGTAATTGACGCCGAGCATGATGACCGAGCGGACGTCGTTCCAGAGGCCGGCGGGGGCGGCGCGCTTCTCGGGCGCGTCGGCGAGCCAGTCCAT
>DATMTK010000136.1:0-7479 GCA_035564755.1 Devosia sp.
CTGCGATCGAGGTTCGCAACCCGGCCGACGCGGGCGATCTGGTCGGAATCACGCAGTTTGCGCCTGCGGCTCTCGTCGAGCAGGCCTTTGCCGGGGCAACGCCGGGCTGGGCACCCCTGCCCCAGCGCGTACTCGCCCTGCGAAAGGCGGCCGATCTGCTGCAGACGCGGATGCCTGACTTCCTGGCGCTGATGATGCGCGAAGCGGGGAAGACCGCGAGCAACGCCATCGCCGAGGTGCGCGAGGCAGTCGACTTCCTGCGCTACTATTCCGACCAGGCGGAGGCGATCGGGCAGGAGGCAAAACCGCTCGGCACAATGGTTTGCATCAGCCCGTGGAATTTTCCGCTGTCGATCTTCGCGGGCCAGATTGCAGCGGCCCTCGCGGCGGGCAACGCGGTGATCGCCAAGCCGGCGGAAGAGACGCCGCTGACGGCCGCCGCGATGGTGGGCATCCTATACGAGGCCGGTGTGCCGCGGAGCGCGCTGCAGTTCCTGCCGGGGGCGGGCGATCTGGGTGCGGCACTCTGCGGCCATCCGGCGGTCTCGGGCGTGGTGTTCACCGGCTCGACCGAGGTGGCGCGGCTGATCCAGAGACAGCTTGCGCCGCGCGGGCCCGTGCTGCTGATCGCCGAGACCGGTGGTATCAATGCGATGATCGTGGACAGCTCGGCGCTCACCGAGCAGGTGGTGATGGACGTGCTGTCTTCGGCGTTCGACAGCGCCGGCCAGCGCTGTTCGGCACTGCGGCTGCTCTGCGTGCAGGACGACGTCGCCGACCGCACGCTGGCGATGCTCAAAGGCGCGATGGGCGAGCTTAGGACCGGCAATCCGGATCGACTCGCGACCGACGTTGGTCCGGTGATCACCGCGGAGGCCCGCGACCGGATCGTCGCGCATATAAGCGAGATGAGGCGACGCGGGCATCGGGTCAGCCAAGGACCGCTGCCAGCCGGCGCGCCGGGGACGTTCGTGCCGCCGACGATGATCGAAATCGGCCGCGTCGAAGACCTCGAGCGCGAGGTGTTCGGGCCGGTACTGCATGTAGTGCGCTATGCACGGCGCGACCTCGACCGCACGATCGATGCGATCAATGCCAAGCGGTTCGGCCTCACCTTTGGGCTGCACACGCGGCTCGACGAAACGATCGACCGGGTGACCGACCGCATTGCGGCGGGCAACATCTACGTCAACCGCAACATCATCGGGGCCGTGGTGGGCGTGCAGCCCTTCGGCGGCGAAGGCCTGTCGGGCACCGGGCCGAAGGCGGGCGGGCCGCTCTATGTCCGCCGAATGGTGCAGGAGCACGGCGCCGCGCCACCGGACGTGGCTGCCCTCCCCGGCCCGGTGGGCGAGAGCAATCTCTACCGGACACGGCCGCGGGGCGAGGTACTGCTGCTGCCGCGGAGTCGCGAGGGGCTGAGCCGCATGCTCGATGCGGTCGCGGCGACTGGCAATCGTGCCATCGTCGACAGCAGTGCGATCGGCGCGGATTCGGTGCGGGAGCTGGCGCCGCGCGCAAAGATCATCAGCGGCTGGGCCGGCGACCTGCAAATCGATGCCGTGCTGGTCGAAGGCGACGTGGCGCGGCTGGCGGAGGTTGCACGGCTGGTGGCGGCGATGCCGGGGCCGATTGTGCCGGTGCAGAGCGCGGCGGACATCGATCTCGACCTGCTCGTGCATGAGGTCTCGGTCAGTATCAACACCGCGGCGGCGGGCGGCAACGCCAGCCTCATGGCACTGAAGGAGAGCTGAGTGCTAGCTCGCAGCGCGCACCGATCTGGACGATTTCGCCGGTTTGCCGCCGAGCCGGATGGTCGCCGTCACGTCGCGGGCAATGTAGCTCTGGATCTGCCGGACGATCTGCGCTGCATGCAGCGCCGCGAGCTCGTCGCCGCGCTCGGCATCCCCCTTTTCGATGGCGCGGATCATGGCTTCGTGCTCGTCGACATATTTGCGCGGGAGATGGTCGTCGAACGAGGCATAGTAGTAGAGACGCAACAAGCGCCGCCCCTCGTCGAGCAGGCGCGAGAACCAGTTGGTGAAGTAGCTGTTGCCGCCGGCGGCGGCGATCGCGAGGTGAAAGTCGCGGTTGGTCGAGATCATGCCGACCGCGTCGTTGCGCTCGACCGCCTCGACATACTGCGCCTGAGCCTTGCGCATCGCGGCGATGTGCGCCGGGGTACGCCGCTGCGCCGCGGCGCGGGTGGTGACGCGGTACATCAGCGTCAGCGCCTCGAAGTAGACCGGCAGCTTTTCGAAGTCGATCGGCGCCACGACGGTGCTGCGGTTGGGCAGGGTGGTCACGAGGCCATCGGCGGAAAGCCGCACCAGGGCCTCGCGCACCGGAGTGCGGGACAGCGCGAATTGCTGCGAGAGCCGCACCTCGTCCAGCGGGCTGCCCGGAGGCAGATCGAGGTTGACGATCGCGAACCGCAACTGCTCGTACACCGTCTGTACGCCCGCGCCGCGTACGGGACGCGGCGGAACCGCCGTTGCCTTGCCGCTCATCGGCTTACTCACAGGCTGAACCTCACTGCCCTAACGATTGACACGAAAATGCCATGCGTGCAATCTGTCGACAAGATGCATGCAGACGCATCCTATGCCGCTCGGTTCGTGCCGATCGTGACGTGCCGCCAAGCGGCGAACACCAAGACTGCAACAGGGAGACGATGAATGAACCTACTCAAGACATCGGCGGTCGCGAGCCTCGCCCTCGCCCTCATGCTCGGCACCGCTTACGCCGCCGACATCAAGATCGGCGTACTGGTGCCGACCACCGGCGGCCAGGCGACCTATGGCCAGGACATGGCGAACGCCGTGCAGCTCGCCATGGATGAGATCAACAAGGCCGGCGGCGGCAACACCTACTCGGCCGTCGTGGGTGATGACGCCTGCGATCCGCAGCAGGCGGTGAACGCCGCGACCAAGCTCGCCTCCTCCGGCATCGCTGCCGTCATCGGCGGCTATTGCTCGGGTGCGACCATCCCGACGCTCAAGATCTTCGGCGACGCCAAGCTGCCGTTCGTCATCACCGCGGCGAACTCGACCAAGCTGATCCCGGCGAATCCGGGCAACGCCTTCATGATCAACTCGACCGGCAACGACCAGGTCGCCAAGGCTTTGGATTTCTGGAAGGCCAAGGGCTACAAGGCCATCGCCATCGTCAACGAGGGCGATGCCTATAGCCAGGACCTCGCAACACTGGCGCAGAAGAGCTTCACCGCTGCGGGTGGCACCGTGCCCGCCTTCGAAACCGTCAACCACGGCGAGCAGGATTATTCGGCCGTCGTGACCAAGATCAAGGCGGCCAATCCGGACGCCGTGTTCTGGACCGCCTATGACGACGATGGCGGCCCCTTCATCAAGCAGCTCCGCGAGGGCGGCTACCAGGGTGACATCTATGTCGGCGACGGTTCGACCTCCGCCAACCTGTTCAAGCTCGCGGGCGATGCCGCCGAAGGCGTCTATGCCTTCTCGAGCCCGACGGCGGAGTTCCTGCCCGACGCCAAGAGCTTTGCCGATGCATACCAGGCCAAGTTCAACGTCGCGCCGAGCTCATACGGTCCGCTCACCTATGACGGCATGAAGCTGCTCGCCGACGCCATCACCAAGGCCGGCGGCACCGACAGCGCCAAGCTGATCGCCGCGTTGCAGGCGGAAGACTACAAGGGCATCGCCGGCGAGATCACCTTCAAGCCGGATCATACCCTGGGCCGCTCGAACTTCGTGGTCGTCGTCGGCAAGGGCGGCACCTGGACGCTGGCCCAGTAACGGTCGAACTCAATCGCGTGCGGAGGGACTTTCGTCTCTCCGCACGGTTGGGGCCAATCGCCAATGACATTGACCACCATTCTCGCGCAGCAGTTGGTGAACGGCCTCGTGCTGGGCTCGTTCTATGCGCTCGTGGCGCTCGGCTACACCATGGTTTTCGGCGTGGTGAAGCTCTTGAACTTCGCGCACGGCGACCTCTATATGGTCGGCGCCTTCACCGGGCTCCTGGCGCTCTCGGCCGTTGCCGGAACCGCCGGGACGAGCTGGGTCGGTGTCGGACTATCGATCCTGCTGGCGATGATCGCCGTCGGTTTCCTCGGCGTGGTGATTGAACGCATCGCCTATGCACCGATGCTGAAAGCACCCCGGCTCTCCATTCTCATTACCGCTCTTGCCGTGTCGCTGGTGCTGCAGAACGGCGTTTTGACGCTGAGCAATGGGCAGGTGCTGGCGTTCAGCCCGAGGCTCGGCTTCGCGGGCATCAATCTCGGGCCGGTGTTCATCAACTACAAGCAGATCGCACTGGCCGGCACTGCTGCCGTACTGATGATCGCACTCGAATTCTTCATCTCGCGCACGCAGTACGGCCGCGCCATGCGCGCCGTCTCGGTCGACCGCGACATGTCCGAGCTCATGGGCATCGACGTCAACCGCGTGATCGCGGTGACCTTCTTCGTCGGCTCGGCGCTCGCCGGGGCCGCCGGCACCATGGCCGGCGCCTACTACGGCTCCGTCTGGTACTTCATGGGGTTCATCATCGGGCTCAAGGCCTTCACCGCCGCGGTGATCGGCGGCATCGGCTCGATCCCCGGCGCGATGCTGGGCGGGCTGGTCCTCGGCCTGCTCGAAAGCTTCGGCACGCAAATTCCCGGCATCGGCAGCGAGTGGAAGGACGTGTTCTCGTTCTCGGTGCTGATCCTCGTGCTGGTGTTCAAGCCCACCGGACTCCTCGGCAAATCCGAACAGGAGCGCATGTGATGGCGCTCGAACCCGGATCGCCCGGACCGCAGTCGGTGGAAGCGCGTCCCAGCGCCTGGGGTGGCCTGTTGGCGATCCTCGACACGCCGCAGAAGCGTGGCATCGCAATCGTCTTGATCCTTGCGGTGATGGTGATCGCGCCACAGGCGTTCGGGCCCTATGCCACGGTCATTCTCACCAACGCTCTGCTCTATACCATCCTCGCGCTCGGCCTGAACGTGGTGGTGGGCTACGCCGGCCTGCTCGATCTCGGCTATGCCGCATTCTTCGCGGTCGGCGCGTACTCGGTCGGCATCCTCACGACGGAGTTCGGCTGGAATTTCTGGGCGACAATCCCGGTCGCGGTAATCGTCGCCATGATCGCGGGCGTCATCATCGGCGGCCCGACACTGCGGCTGCGCTCGGACTATCTCGCGATCGTCACGCTGGGCTTCGGCGAAATCGTGCGCATCGCGGCGCGCAATTTGCAGATCACCGGCGCCGCGAGCGGCATCTCCGGCATCGAGCAACCCTGGCTGTTCGGCTGGCACATCGCGCGGCAGGTCGACTTCTACTACGTGTTCCTGGTGCTGGCGGTCATCGCGGTCCTGACCTCGGTGCGGCTGGCAAATTCGCGGCTCGGGCGCGCCTGGCTCTATGTTCGCCACGACGAGGACGCGGCCGAGGCGATGGGCATCGACCGCGTACGGGTGAAGCTTGCCGCCTATATCATCGGCGCCATCTATGGCTCGATCGGCGGCGCCTTCTTTGCCGTGAACCTCACGGCCATCTCGCCGCAGAGCTTTTCGTTCCAGCAATCGACGCTGTTCCTGATGGCGGTGGTGCTGGGCGGCATGGGCAAGATTCCGGGCGTCATCCTCGGCGCTTTCGTCGTGGTGCTCGGGCCGGAACTGCTGCGCGACCTCGGCAGCTTCCGCTACCTGGTGTTCGCGATCGGCCTGTTGCTGATCATGCTGTTCCGTCCGAGCGGCATCTGGCCCGCCGGAGGCAAGCGCTGATGGCCCTACTCGAGCTCAACGGGGTCGCTCTCGGCTTTGCCGGCAATGCGGTGCTGCAGGACGTGAACTTCGCAGTGGGCGAACGCGCCATCGCGAGTCTGATCGGACCGAATGGGGCAGGCAAGACCTCGCTCTTCAACTGCATCACCGGCTTCTACAAGCCGCAGCGCGGCAGCATCGCCTTCGACGGGGCGCAGATGCTCGCGCTGAAGCCGTGGCAGGTGACACGCGCCGGCATTGCCCGCACCTTCCAAAATGTGCGGCTGTTCCGGCAGATGAGCGTGCTTGAAAACGTGATGTCGGGGCAGCACTGCCGCACGAGCGCCGGGGCGATCGGCGCGATCCTCAGGCCGCCCGCGCAGCGGCGCGAGGAGCAGCACATCCGCGAGGTGGCGAGCGCGTGCCTGCGGTTCGTCGGCATCGATCCCGAGGAATGGGGACGTGATGCGACCACCCTCGCCTATGGGCACCAGCGCCGGGTCGAGATCGCCAGGGCGCTCGCGACCGAACCGAAGCTGCTGCTGCTCGACGAGCCGGCGGCCGGCCTCACCAAGGGCGAGAAGGCGGAACTGGTGACGCTGATCGGCCGCATCCGCGACGAGCGCGACGTGGCCGTGCTGCTGATCGAGCATGACACGAGCCTCGTGATGAGCATTTCCGAGCGCGTGAGCGTGCTCGACCACGGCGTGATGATCGCCGAGGGGGCACCGAAGGAGATCCAGGCTAACCCGCGCGTGATCGAAGCGTACCTCGGCAGCGAAGACGCGGAGGCCGCCCTTGCGCTCTGAGGCTCCCATCGTGCTGTCGCTCAAGGGCGTGGAGGCCGGCTATGGCCGCATCCGCGCGCTGCACGGCATAGACCTCGAGGTGCGGGCGGGCGAAATCGTGACGCTGCTCGGCGCCAACGGTGCAGGCAAGACGACGACGCTCAAGACCATCTCGGGCCTCGTGCGCGCGAGCGCCGGCTCGGTGACGTTCGAGGGCCAGGAGCTGGTGGGCCGCAAGGCGAGCGATATCGCGCGGCTGGGTGTCGTGCATGTGCCCGAAGGCCGGCACGTGCTGCGCGGCCTCAGCGTACGGGAGAACCTCGAGCTCGGCGGCTTCACGGTCGCCGATGCGCGGACGCGGCGCGAACGGATGGAGCATGCCTTCAGCCTGTTTCCGATCCTCAAGGCCCGCCAGCATCAGGACGGCTCGCTCCTTTCCGGCGGCGAGCAGCAGATGCTGGCGATCGGAAGGGCGCTGATGCATGGACCGAAAGTCCTGCTGCTCGACGAGCCGTCGATGGGCCTGGCGCCAAAACTGGTGCTCGAGACCTTCCGCATCATCAAGGACCTCAACAAGACCGGCGTCACGATCCTCTTGGTCGAGCAGAACGCCCGTCTCGCGCTGAAGCTGGCGAGCTATGGCTATGTCCTCGAGACCGGCAGCATAAGGCTTTCGGGCGAGGCCGACACTCTGGGCGCCACGAGCTCGATCGTGGAGGCATATCTTGGCGCGTGAGCTAACCGAGCTTCTTGTAGCTGAGGCTGGTCGTCGCATTGAGCGCCGCGCGTGGTGCGTCGAACCAGCCTTGCTCGGCCAGCGCAGCCCGGACACGCTCGTTGAGCCCACCTCTGGTCTGGTGCTCCTCGACGAGTTGGTCGAAAGCGTTCGCCGGGGTGCGCTGGGCGGTGTCAGCCAGCATGCCGAGCATCGAGACGACGAAGCGGCGGGCATCGGGTTCG
>DATMTK010000137.1:0-4396 GCA_035564755.1 Devosia sp.
TCACGCCGCGGATGATGAACGGCATCACGGTGCTTTCGAAGCCGATGCCGCCCGCGTTGCCGCAGATCGCCACGTTGCCGTAGGGCGCGATCAGCGGCAGCAGGCCGGCCAGCATGGCGCCGCCCACGTTGTCCAGCGCGCCGCCGAAGCGGACCGAGTCCATCGGCTTGCCGCTGAAGGCAAGCGCATGGCGGTCGATGCATTCGGCGGCGCCCAGCGACTTCAGGATATCGAAGTGGTCGGTCTTGCCGCTGATCGCGTGCACCGCGTAGCCGGCGCGGCTGTAGATGTCGATCGCGAGCTGGCCCACGCCGCCGCTGGCGCCGGTGACGGCGATCGGGCCCAGCGCGGGCGTCTGGCCGTTGTCCTGCATGTGCAGCAGGCCCAGCGCCGCGGTGAAGCCGGCGGTACCCAGGACCATGCTCTCGCGCAGCGAAAGACCTTGCGGCAGCGGGATCGTCCAGCGCGCCTCCAGCCGCGCGTATTCGGCGTAGCCGCCGTCGCGCGTCTCGGACAGGCCGCTGCCGGTGCACAGCACCGCGTCGCCTTCCTTGAACGCGGGATCGGTGGAGGCGACCACGTGGCCGGCCACGTCGATGCCGCCGTTGAGCGGATACCGGCGCAGGATGCGGCCCTTGCCGGTGCCGGCCAGCGCGTCCTTGTAGTTGACCGAGGAGTAGGCGACCTTCACCAGCACCTCGCCGGGCGTCAGTGCGTCGGTGGCCATCTCCTCGAAGCCGGCGCGGTAGCCGGCGTCGTCGTTGCGGATGCGGAAGGCGCGGAAACCGGTCATCGTCATCTCTCCGTGCGGCTCAGGCGTGCACGCTGTCGCGGTCGATCCACTTGGGCTGGTGGATGCCCTCGTAGCCCTGCATCCAGTCGAACAGCGCGTCTATCTCCTCGCCGAACCAGATGCTGTCGCGCTGTTCCCTGCGCACGAAACGCTCGCCGACCATGTGGTCCATCATCGCGCGCAGGTCGCGGTAATAGCCGCGCACGTCGAGAAAGGCGCAGGGGTAGCGATGCAGGCCGAGCTGGGCCCAGGTCAGCATCTCGAACATCTCGTCCATGGTGCCGAAGCCGCCGGGCAGGGCGACGAAGGCGTCGGACAGCTCGTACATGCGTGTCTTGCGCTGGTGCATGGTGTCCACCACCACCAGTTCGCTGAGGCCCTTGTGCGCCACCTCGCGCTCGACCAGTTGGCGCGGGATCACGCCGATGGCCTTGCCGCCGCCGGCCAGCACCGCGTCGGCGACGATGCCCATCAGGCCCACGTTGCCGCCGCCGTAGACCAGGGCGATGCCGCGCCTGGCCATCTCGGCGCCGAAGGCGCGCGCCTGTTCGGCGTATTCGGGATGCTTGCCGGCGCTGGAGCCGCAGTAGACGCAGAGGGAGGTGGGTTGGGTCATGGCGATCAGCTCGCTTTTCGCTCGTCATTCCGGCGCAGGCCGGAGGTGTTTTTCAACAGCCGGAGGCTGGTCATCCAGTTCAAATGACGCGTCCGAAGGACACAAAGTCTTTTTGAGTGCTTTGCACAGCGTATTGAAACTGGAATCCGGCCTGCGCCGGAATGACGGCAGTGAATGCAAGCGGCCCGCCATGTTTCCATGAGCGGGCCGCGTGGATCCCGTGTCATCGGCCATCCATGGCCTGCACGGGATGAGCACATCCTGCCCTCAGTTGCCCTTGTGGATGGCGCGCTTGTCCACCGACAGCGCGGCCTCATGCACGGCTTCCGACAGGGTCGGGTGCGCATGGACGATGCGGGCGAGGTCCTCGGACGAACCCTTGAACTCCATCGCCACCACGCACTCGGCGATCAGCTCGGAGACGCCCGGGCCGACCATGTGCACGCCGAGGATGCGGTCGGTTTCGGCGTGGGCGAGCATCTTCACCTGGCCGACGGCCTCGTTCATCGCGACGGCGCGGCCGATGGCGGCGAACGGGAAGCTGCCGACCTTGTACGGGATGCCGGCGTCCTTCAGTTCCTTCTCGGTCTTGCCGGCCCAGGCGATTTCCGGCTCGGTGTAGATCACCCACGGAATCGTGTCGAAGTTGACGTGGCCGGCCTTGCCGGCGATCCACTCGGCCACCGCCACGCCTTCCTCGGAACCCTTGTGCGCCAGCATCGGGCCGCGCACGGCATCGCCGATCGCCCACACGCCATCGACGCCGGTGTGGTTGTGTTCGTCGACCACGATGCGGCCGCGCTCATCCAGCTTCACGCCGGTGTCGTCGGCCAGCAGGCCGGAGGTGTAGGCGCGACGGCCCACGGCGACCAGCAGCTTGTCGACGACGAGTTCGTGCGCGCCATCCTTGTCCTCGTAGGTGAGGGCAACCTCATTCTTCTTGATCTCGGCCTTGGTCAGCTTGGCGCCGAGCTTGATCGTCAGGCCCTGCTTGGCGAACTCGCGGGCGGCCACCTTGGCCACGTCGGCATCGGCGACGGAGAGGAAGTCCGGCAGCGCCTCGAGGATGGTGACGTCGGCGCCGAGGCGCTTCCACACGCTGCCCAGTTCCAGGCCGATCACGCCGGCACCGATCACGCCGAGGCGCTTCGGCACCTCGGCGAGGTCGAGCGCGCCGGCGTTGTCGAGGATCATCTTGTTGTCGAACTTCGCGAACGGCAGCTCGATCGGCACCGAGCCGGAAGCGAGGATCACATTGGTCGCGCTGATCGTCTGCTTGGCGCCGTCGGGACCGGTGATCTCGACGTTGTTGCCCTTCAACAGCTTGCCGGTGCCGAAGTACGGCGTGATCTTGTTCGCCTTGAACAGCTGCGCCACGCCGCCGGTGAACTGCTTGACGATCTTGTCCTTGCGGCCGATGAAGGTCGGCACGTCGATGCGCGCGTTGTCGGCGCTGATGCCGTGCACGTCGAAATTGTGGGTGAGGTTGTGGAACTGGCGCGAGGAGTCGAGCAGCGCCTTGGACGGGATGCAGCCCACGTTGAGGCAGGTGCCGCCGAGGGCCTGCTTGCCGTCCTTGCCGGCGAACGCGTCCACGCACGCGGTCTTCAGGCCCAGCTGCGCGGCGCGGATCGCGGCCACGTAGCCGGCCGGGCCGGCGCCGATGACGATGACGTCGAATTTGTCGCTCATGTCGTTTCTCGCTTTGTCCCTCTCCGGTCGGGAGAGGGTGCCCAAGGGGCGGGTGAGGGTACGTGCGGAGCGAGGCGTTGCGGCGATGCCGGACCCTCACCCCAACCCCTCTCCCGACGGGAGAGGGGCTCGAGGGCTCAGATGCCCAATAGCATCTTGTGCGGGTTCTCGAGCTGGTTCTTGATATCGACCAGGAACAGCACCGCGTCCTTGCCGTCGATGATGCGGTGGTCGTAGCTGATCGCGATGTACATCATCGGCGCGGCGATCACCTGGCCGTTCTCGACTATCGCGCGCTCCTTGATCGTGTGCATGCCGAGGATCGCGCTCTGCGGCGGGTTCACGATCGGGGTGGAGAGCAGCGAGCCGAAAGTGCCGCCGTTGGTGATGGTGAAGGTGCCACCCTGCAGGTCTTCAAGGGTCAGCTTGCCGGCGCGCGCCTTCTGCGCGTAGTCGGCGATCGCCTTCTCGATGTCGGCGAAGCTCATGTTCTCCGCGTTGCGCAGCACCGGGGTCACCAGGCCCTTGTCGGTGGACACCGCGATCGAGATGTCCTGGTAGCCGTGATAGATGATGTCGTTGCCGTCGACCGAGGCGTTGATGACCGGGTAGCGCTTCAGCGCCTCGGCCACCGCCTTGACGAAGAAGCTCATGAAGCCCAGCTTGACGCCGTGTTCCTTCTGGAACTGCTCGCCGAGATCCTTGCGCATCTTGCTGACTGCGGCCAGGTTCACCTCGTTGAACGAAGTGAGCATGGCGATCGAGTTCTTCGACTGCATCAGGCGCTCGGCGATCTTGGCGCGCATGCGGGTCATCGGCACGCGTTCTTCCGGGCGTGCGCCAGGGCTGGGCTTCGCGGCCGGTGCGGCAGCCTTCGGCGTGCCCGCGTTGACCACGTCTTCCTTGATGATGCGGCCGTCGCGGCCGGTGCCGGCGATGGCGGAGGTGTCGACCTTGTTCTCGGTGGCGATGCGCTGCGCGGCGGGCGAGAGCTCGGCGGCGGCAGCCTTGGTCGCGGCCGGGGCGGGAGTAGCGGCGGCGGGCGTGGGGGCAGCGGCGGCCGGAGCCGGCGCGGCGGCCACGGCGCCTTCCTCGATCACCGCGATCACCTGCTGGCTGTTCACCGTGTCGCCGCTCTGGAACCTGATTTCCTTGAGCACGCCGTCGACCGGCGCCGGAACCTCCAGCACCACCTTGTCGGTTTCCAGGTCGACCAGGTTCTCGTCGCGCTTCACCGCGTCGCCGGCCTTCTTGTGCCAGGTGGCGATGGTGGCGTCGGAGACCGACTCGGGCAG
>DATMTK010000138.1:0-9401 GCA_035564755.1 Devosia sp.
TCAAAAAACGATGCAACCGGCGGAGGTCTCCGAGAGCCTCATGGGACCATTCGAGATGCGCGCGGTGCCCCCTCAATGGTGCGGCTCGGGTATTGGCGGATCTTCGCCGCGAAGCAACCCGTCAATCCAAGTGTCAGCCTCCTCCTGCGTGAGGTGAAGCCCGGTCTCTCGATATTCGCGGTGGCGTCTCTCGACCTCGGCCAGATAGGCCTTCCGCTGTTCGCGGCGATCCGCATATTCCTCGAGGACGGTGTTCATCAGCCAATTGACGCTGCGCTCATCGTCGTCGGCGATGGCGCGCAACCGGTCCTTGAGGCCGTCGCGAAGCTTGATCGAGGTGCTCTGGGCCATCTTGGTACTCCTTGGTAGTACCTAAGACTACCATGATCCGGTCGCGGCCGGCAACAAGCCGTCCTGGGTGCGGCGAAGGGCGCGTGAACGGGCCCAATCTCGTGCTTGAGATCGATTTCAGCGGTGGCTATGGTCCGCCCGCGAAAACCCGACGAAAGCCTTGGTGAATGGCCGATCCGACCCGTGCTCCCGCCGCCGCTGCGCAAAAGGGACACAACGAGCTGGGGGTGTTGCCGCACTGGGATCTCCGCGATCTCTATCCGGCGCCGGATTCGCCCGAGCTCAAGCGCGACCTCGACTGGGCGAAGGCGGAAGCCAAAGCGTTCGAGGCCGATTACAAGGGCAAGCTGGCCGATCTGGCGAAGTCGGGCCGGCTCCATGAGGCGGTGGCGCGCAGCGAAAAGCTCGGCGACGTGACCGGGCGGCTCTCGTCGTTTGCGTATCTGCGCTACGCGCTGAATACCCAGGAGCCCGAGCGGGCGAAATTCCTCGGCGACATCGGCCAGGCGCTGACGGACCTGTCGACCGGGCTGCTGTTCTGGGAGATCGAGCTCAACGCCATCGACGACGCCGTGCTGGAGGCGGCGATGGCCGCCGATCCCGACCTGAGGCGTTACAAGCACTGGTTCGCCGAGCTCAGGAAGGCCAAGCCGTATCAGCTCGACCAGAAGCTCGAGGAGCTGTTCTTCGAGAAATCGGTGACCGGTGCGCAGGCCTGGAACCGGCTGTTCGACGAGTCGATGGCGGCGCTGCGCTTTGTGGTCGACGGCGAGGAGTTGCCGATCGAAGGCACGCTGCACCTGCTGTCCGACCGTGACGAGAAAAAGCGCGAGGCGGCGTTCCACGCGCTGGGCAAGACGCTGGACGCCAACAAGCGGCTGTTCACGCACATCACCAACGTGCTGGCCAAGGACAAGGAAATTTCCGACCGCTGGCGCGGCTACAAGGACATCGCCGACAGCCGCCACATGGCCAATTCGGTGGAGCGCGAGGTGGTGGATGCGCTGGAGAAGGCGGTGCGCGACGCCTATCCGCGGCTCTCCCACCGCTACTACCAGATGAAGGCCAGGTGGTTCGGCAAGGACAAGCTCAACGCCTGGGACCGCAACGCGCCGCTGCCGACCAGCGACGACAGGACCTTCGACTGGGAGACGGCCAGGACCACGGTGCTCGACGCCTATGGCCGGTTCTCGCCGAAGCTGCGTGAGGTGGCCGAGCCGTTCTTTGCCGGCGGCTGGATCGATGGGCCGGTGACGCCGGGCAAGGCGATGGGCGCCTTCGCGCACCCCACGGTGCCGTCGGCGCATCCGTATCTGATGCTCAACTACCTGGGCAAAGCGCGGGACGTGACGACGCTGGCACACGAGCTCGGGCACGGCGTGCACCAGGTGCTGGCCGGGCCGCAGGGCTCGATCCTCTCCAATACGCCGCTGACACTGGCCGAAACGGCCTCGGTGTTCGGCGAGATGCTGACGTTTCGCGCGATGCTGGACAAGACCACGGACAACAAGCACCGCTTCGCGATGCTGAGCGCCAAGGTCGAGGACATGCTCAATACGGTGGTGCGGCAGATCGCGTTCTATACGTTCGAGCGGCGGGTCCACACCGCCCGAAAGGACGGGGAACTCACCACCGACCAGCTCAACGAAATCTGGCTCGACGTCTCCGACGAATCGCTGGGGCCGGGGGTGCGGCTCAACGAGGGGTACGGGGTGTTCTGGTCGTACATCCCGCACTTCATCCATTCGCCGTTCTATGTCTATGCCTATGCCTTCGGCGATTGCCTTGTGAACTCGCTCTACGCCCAGTATGAGAAGGCCAGCGACGGGTTTGCCGAGCGCTATTTCGAGCTGCTGAAGGCCGGGGGGTCCAGGCACCATTCCGAACTCCTCAAGCCTTTCGGGCTCGATGCGAGCGATCCGAATTTCTGGTCGCTCGGACTAAGCATGATCGAACGCCTGATCGACGAGCTGGCCGCCGCCGATCCCACCTAACCACCGAGGACGCGCATGAGAGACGAAACCCGCATCGACGAACAGGAATCCAAGGAGCGGCACGAGGCGATGGACTACGCCCAGCACGAAAAGACCTGGGTGCTGGTCACGAACCTCGTCAAATGGTCGATCATCCAGCTCGCGTTCCTGGTGGTGGGCCTTTACTGCATTATTTTCGCCGGTTCGCCGGTCGCGGGCGTGATCCTGATCCTCATCGGTATCGTGGCGCCCGGCGTATGGGGGCTGTTCGGACCCAAGCGCCTGCCCACGTGAGATAGAGCTCGGGCGCGCCGCGCCGCGACGATCGGGAGACATTGATGAAGATTGCTATCGTCCGCGAGCGGGCCGACGGGGAAACCCGGGTGGCGGCAACGCCGGAGACTGTGCAAAAGCTGATCGGGCTAGGCAATACGGTCTCGATCGAAACCGGAGCCGGGGCGCTCGCGCGCTTTCCCGATGCCGAGTACCAGAAGGCGGGCGCCACGGTGACCGCCACGGCGGCCGAGGCGATCAGCGGTGCCGAGATCGTGCTGACGGTGCGGCGGCCGACGGTCGAGATCCTGGCCGGCGCGGCCAAGGGCGCGCTGGTGATCGGCGCGATGGACCCCTACGGCAACGAACGCGAGATCGACGCGCTGGCCAAGACCGGGGCGACGCTGGTGGCCATGGAGTTCATGCCGCGCATCACCCGCGCGCAGGTGATGGACATTCTCTCCAGCCAGGCCAACCTCGCGGGCTACCAGGGCGTGCTCGACGCGGCGGTGGCGTTCGACCGCGCCATGCCGATGATGATGACGGCGGCCGGCACGGTGCGGCCGGCCAAAGTGTTCGTGATGGGCGCGGGCGTTGCGGGGCTGCAGGCAATCGCGACGGCCAAGCGCCTGGGCGCGGTGGTGAGCGCCACCGACGTGCGCGCCGCAGCGGGCGAGCAGGTGGAGTCGCTGGGCGCGAAATTCATCATGACCGATGCGCTCAAGGACGCGTCGGGCTCGGGCGGCTACGCCCGCGAGCTGACGGATGCGGAAAAGGCGGCGCAGGCCGAGCTGACCGCAAGCCACATCGCCAAGCAGGATATCGTGATCACCACGGCGCTGATCCCCGGCCGGCCGGCGCCGAAGCTGGTGAGCAAGGCGATGGTCGAAAGCATGCTGCCGGGCTCGGTGATCGTCGATCTCGCGGCGGAGCGCGGCGGCAATGTCGAGCTGACCAAGCCGGGCGAGGTGATCACCACGCCGAACGGGGTGACGATCATCGGCTACAAGAACGTGCCGGCGCGGCTCGCGACCTCGGCGAGCCAGCTGTTCGCACGCAACCTCGTCGCCTTCCTTGAAACGATGTTCGACAAAAAGACCAAGGCGTTCGCCGTCAACTGGGACGACGAGCTGGTGAAGGCGACCGTGCTCACCAAGGACGGCGCCATCGTGCATCCCAACATCAAGCTGCCGGCATAATGAGTGGCGCGTCGCTGAACGCAAAACCGGTTTCCACTTTTGCGCGCGACGCGCGAGGAGCCTCACCATGGACCTGATCGATCCCTTCACCTTCCGGCTTGCGATCTTCGTGCTGGCCATTTTCGTCGGCTATTTCGTGGTGTGGTCGGTAACTCCGGCGCTGCACACGCCGCTGATGAGCGTCACCAACGCCATCTCCTCGGTGATCGTGGTGGGCGCGCTGCTGGCGGTGGGCACGCACCTCGCCGCCGACGCGAACTGGATCAGCAAGGTCTTCGGCTTCATCGCGCTGGTGTTTGCCAGCGTGAACATCTTCGGCGGGTTCCTCGTCACCCAGCGCATGCTGGCGATGTACAAGAAGAAGGGCTGAACGCCGTGATCAACGCCAACATCTCCGCCGTCCTCTACCTCATCGCGGGCGTGCTCTTCATCCTGGCGCTGCGTGGGCTGTCGAGCCCGGCGACGTCGCGCCGCGGCAACATCTTCGGCATGGTCGGCATGGCCATCGCCATCCTCACCACGCTCGCCGTCTCCGGCGTCAGCGACGTGGTGAGCTGGGTGCTGATCATCGTCGGCATCGCGGTGGGCGGCGGCTTCGGCGCGCTGCTCGCCCGGCGGGTGAAGATGACCGACATGCCGCAGCTGGTGGCGGCGTTTCACTCGCTGGTCGGCCTTGCGGCGGTGTTCGTGGCGGCCGGTGCGCTTTATGCGCCACAGGCTTTCGGCATTCTCGAGGGCGACCACGTGACGCTCGAGGCGCTGATCGAAATGTCGATCGGCGTCGCGATCGGCGCCTTCACCTTCACCGGCTCGGTGATCGCATTTGCCAAGCTCAACGGCAACATGAGCGGCAAGCCGATCATCCTGCCGCAGCGGCACCTGATCCATATCGTCATCGGCCTGGTGCTGCTGGCGCTGATCGTGTGGTTCGCGGCGACCGGCAACCCGTTGCTGTTCTGGTTCATCACGCTCCTGGCGCTGGTCCTGGGCGGGCTGATGATCATCCCGATCGGCGGCGCCGACATGCCGGTGGTCGTCTCGATGCTCAACTCCTATTCGGGCTGGGCAGCGGCGGGCATCGGCTTCACGCTGGGCAACACGGCGCTGATCATCACCGGCGCGCTGGTGGGCTCGTCGGGCGCGATCCTGAGCTACATCATGTGCAAGGCGATGAACCGCAGCTTCATCTCGGTGATCCTGGGCGGCTTCGGCGGCGACAGCGCCGCGGCCGGCTCGGGCGAGGAAGAGACGCGGCCGGTCAAGCAGGGCTCGGCCGACGACGCGGCCTTCATGATGAAGAACGCCAGCAAGGTCATCATCGTGCCCGGCTACGGCATGGCGGTGAGCCAGGCGCAGCACGCGCTGCGCGAGATGGCCGATCTGCTCAAGAAGGAAGGCGTCGAGGTCAAGTACGCGATCCATCCGGTGGCAGGGCGCATGCCCGGGCACATGAACGTGCTGCTGGCGGAAGCCAACGTGCCGTATGATGAGGTGTTCGAGCTCGAGGACATCAACTCGGAGTTCGCGCAGGCCGACGTGGCCTTCGTGATCGGCGCCAACGACGTCACCAACCCCGCGGCCAAGACCGACAAGACCTCGCCGATCTACGGCATGCCGGTGCTCAACGTCGAGGACGCCGGAACGGTGCTCTTCATCAAGCGCGGCATGGCGGCGGGCTATGCCGGCGTGCAGAACGAGCTGTTCTTCCGCGACAACACGATGATGCTGTTCGGCGACGCCAAGAAGATGACCGAGGATATCGTCAAGGCGCTGGGCCACTAGGCTCCGATAGACGCGACCGGTTCGGGACCGCATCGCGACGCTGCTGCGGCAGGCGCTGCGGCTCGGGCAGTAGCCGTTCAGCGCACCAGCAGGCGGCGGGGCCCGGTGCCTTCGGCGGCGAGGCGGTCGTGCCGGTTGACGAGATTGCACTCGGTCAGCGACAGGCAGCCGCAGCCGATGCAGTGAGCCAGGCCGCCGCGCAGCTTCTTGAGCTGGGCGATGCGCCGGTCGAGATCCTTGGCCCAGCGTTCGGAGATGGCGGCCCAATCGGCACGGGTCGGCGCGTGGTCGGTGGGGAGCGCGGCGAGCGCGCGGCCGACTTCGGCGAGCGAGATGCCGACCTCCTGCGCGACGCGGATGACGGCGACGCGGCGCAGCACGTCCTGGCGGTAGCGGCGCTGGTTGCCGGCGGTGCGGTGACTCGCGATCAGCCCCTTGGTTTCGTAAAAGTGCAGGGCGGACACGGCCACGCCGCTGCGCCGGGACACGTCGCCGACCGTCAATTCACGCATCGAGCCGCTTTTCGCTTGACCTCAACTATAGTTGAGGTCGTAGCAGAGGGGCCGGTTCGACGCAAACGGAGCGGCACAATGGCCGACGAGATCGCGGTGGAGCGGCTGGCGCCGCCCGATGCGCATGCGCAATTGGTGGCCGAGATCGCGCGCTGGCGCTGGGTGAAGGCCGAGCACATCGCCCCGGCCGGCGGCACCGAGCTCAGGGCGCGCGGCAAGCTGTTCGGGCACGTGCTCGACTACTGGACCGGGGATGCCGCTGTCGGCCTTGCCGTTTCCCGCGGCTGCGCCGAGGCGGCGATCGCCGACGGTGCGGCGCGGCCGCACCCGATCATCGACGAGCCGCACTGGGTGCTGATCGTGCTGCACACGGCGCGCGACATGGCCCACGCGCTCGACCTCGCCCGTGCCGCCTATGCACGGGCGGTGCCGCCGCTGCGGCTGGTCTGACCCTTTCCCTTTTCCCTCCCCAAGAAACGACAGGACGAACGATCATGGATATCGTGTTTGATCTATTGCTGACCCTGCACCTTTTGGCGCTGCTTTCGGCCGGCGCCGCGGTGGTGGGCGTGCCGGTGCTGATGGGCCGCATGGCGACCGTCGGGCCGGAGCTCAGGCCGACCTTCGGCAGCGTGGCACAGAATCTCGGCCGGGTGGCGCAGATCGCGTTCGCGACGCTGCTGGTCACCGGCGTGCTGATGGTGTGGGTCCGGTTCGGCGGCATCGACGGGCTCAGCATCTGGTTCTGGGTGAAGATGGGGCTGATCGTGGTGATGGCGGTGGCGATGGCGATCGGCGGCCGGGTGCGCGGCAATCCGCAGGCGGCGAACATCGTGGCCTGGGTGTCGCGGCTGGCGCTCGCCGGCGTGGTGCTGTCGGCGGTGATCGCCTTCAACTGAGACAAACACACACCGGTGTGCCTGCTTGCAGCGGGGTGAGGCGGTGGCCATGTTCGGGCCTGCCTCATTCCGCTGGATTTGCCGATGCCGCGCACGCTCAAGGTCGACCTGTTCACCGACATCGTCTGTCCGTGGTGCCTGATCGGCTCGGCGCGGCTCGACAAGGCCATCGCGGCGCTGCCGGCCGATGTCACGGTGGATGTCGAGAACCATCCGTTCTATCTCGACCCGAATACGCCGCCCGACGGCTACGACGTGGGCGAGATGCTGCAGCAGAAATACGGGCGCGAGCCCAAGGCGATCTGGGCGCGAGCCGAAGGCGAGGCGAAGAAATCGGGTATCGACCTCGATCTCAGCCAGCAGCCGCGGACGTTCCCGACGCAGAAGGCGCACACGCTGATCCGGCTGGCGCGCGGCAAGGACACGCAGCACGCGCTCGCCAATGCCATTGCCGAGGCGTATTTCCTCGACCATCGGCAGGTGAATGACCCCGAGGTGCTGGCCGAGATCGCGACGCGGCACGGCTATACGCGCGAGGAAGCGCTCAGCGACATGGCCGATCCGCGCGAGCTCGAGATCTCGCACCAGCTCGCGGTCGAGGCGGCGGCGCAGGGCATCCAGGGGGTGCCGTTCTTCGTGTTCGACAACCGCTTCGCGCTGAGCGGGGCGCAGCCGGAAGAGGTGTTCGACATGGCGTTGGCGAAGGCGCTGGAACCGGCGGAGCAAGACTCGCACTAGTGCTCCAAACGATTGGGGGCAACGACGTGCTGGTTGCCGGGAATGACGTTGTGTTAGACCATCCCCGGTTGCCGACAGTCGGGCAGCGGGAAGGTCGCGCGCATGAAGTGGTTCAGGCGGATCGTCGGCGGGCTGGTCGTTGTCGCAGTGCTGGGCTATGGCGGCGTGCTCGCCTATGTCTATGTCGACCAGCGGGCGCTGCAATACGAGGCGGGCGGCAAGATGTTCGCGCTCAGCGAGACGACGCTCAAGCACGCGCAGGTGGTGAGCATTCCGAGCGGCGAGGGCAGCGGGCTCGCAGCGTGGTACGAGGCGCCGCAGCCGGGCAAGCCGCTGATCGTCTACTATCGCGGCAATGCGCTCAGCTTTTCACGCGAGCACGCGCGCTACGAGGCGATGGAGGCGGATGGCTACGGCTTCCTCGCTTTCGATTATCGCGGCTTCGGCGGCTCGCCGGGCGACATCAGCCAGGAGCATGTGCTGCAGGATGCGCTGGCGGCGTTCGACTGGGCGGCGGCCAAAGGGTTCCCGCTGGTGATCTGGGGCCGGTCGCTGGGCTCCGGGCCGGCGACCTATGTGGCGAGCGAGCGGCGGGCCGATGCGCTCTATCTTGAAACGCCGTTCGACTCGGCGACGGCGGTGGCCCGCGACCGCTACTGGTACCTGCCGGTCGATCTGCTGATGGAAGACAAATACCCGGTCGACCAGTGGATCGAAAAAGTCGACGAGCCGGTGTTCGTGGCGCATGGCACCGCCGACACGACGGTCGGCGTGCAGCACGGGCAGCGCGTCTATGAGCTGGCGCCGCACAAGGCCGGGTTGTGGCTCGAAGAAGGCGCGGACCACGACGATTTGTGGGCGCGCGGCGAATGGGCGAAGGCCAAGGGGTTCTTCGAGCAGGTGGAGGCAGGGAAGGACAGCTAGCCCAAACAAAAACGCCGGCCCAGTGGACCGGCGTTCTTGAATTCGGTGGAGACGAGCTCAGCGCAGGGTGAGGTCGGTCCAGGTCAGCGACCAGTTGAGGCCGACCTGGCCCTGGATGCTCCAGGGCTGCAGGGCGATCGACTTGTTGGAGCCGCCGATCAGCCAGTTACCGCCGAGGCCGAGGCCGAGGGTGACTTCGTGCGAGGCGCCGACATAGGTGCCGGCGAGGCCGTGATGGCGAACCGGCGCCTTCTGCGCGGCGAAGACCAGCCAGGCGAGCTTCTCGTGGGCGGTGTAGCCGATGTCGAGGCCGAGCTTCTTGATCGAGCCGGTGTAATGCTCGGAGTGGCCGCCGCCCGAGGGCTTGAACCAGCAATCGAGCGACTTGTCGGAACCGATGACGAAGCCGAAGCCGGGCTCGACGCTGCAGGTGAGCACGCCGGC
The DNA here is from genome assembly GCA_035564755.1 of Devosia sp. Lineage (GTDB taxonomy): Bacteria > Pseudomonadota > Alphaproteobacteria > Rhizobiales > Devosiaceae > Devosia_A. The sequence continues at coordinate 9,096 of DATMTK010000138.1, forward strand.
CTTCACATGCGTGTCGGCCTGGGCGGCGGTGGCCGCGCCGGTGAGAACGATCGCCGCGGCGGCGAGAGTGGCGAGAAGCTTCTTCATGTCTTGTCCCTCAACAGGTTGGGTTGTTGGTTTGACGCTCTCCGAACGGGAGGGCCTGTCTTGCGGTAAGCTTAGATGACAAAACGCCGCCCCGGAAGGCGGCGTCGGATACTAGCGCTCGGCGCGGGCCGGCCGCGCGGCGGCGGCAGGAGCAGCCGGCAGACCGCCTTCGCGCTGAGCGCGCTTGCGGGCCAGCTTGCGCGCCCGGCGGACGGCCTC
>DATMTK010000139.1:0-15387 GCA_035564755.1 Devosia sp.
GCGAAGATGGGGGTATAGACGATGGCGATGGCGGTGATGCTGGTGATTGTGCCGGGGCCCTCGATGGCGACGACCAGCAGCGCGAGCAGGATCGCCGGAAAGGCGAGGAACACGTCCATGATCCGCATGAGAACGCCGTCCCAGAGCTTGCCGAGCCAGGCGGCGAAGAGGCCGATCAAGGTGCCGGCAACCGTCGCGATGGCGACGGAAGAGAAGGCGACGACGAACGACTGGCCGATGCCGAGCATCAGCCGGCTGAAGGTGTCGCGGCCAAGCAGATCCGTGCCGAACCAGTAGGTGCCGTTCGGCGGTTTCAGCCGGTCGATGATCACCTGCTTGAGCGCATTGTGCGGCGTGAGGCCGAGCGCGCCAAGCGCCGCGACCACGAGGTAGAGCACGACGATCGTCGCGCCGATGCGGCCGCTCGGATGGCGGAAGATGGCGGCGAGGAAGCGCATCATTTGCCTCCGAGCCGGATGCGCGGGTCGAGCGCCGCGTAGGTCAAATCGACCAGGAGATTCACGATCAGGAAGTTGAAGGCGATGAACAGCACCGCGCCCTCGACCAGCGCGTAATCGCGCTGCGAGATGGCGTCGAGCGTCAGCCGGCCGAGCCCGGGCAGGGCATAGATCTGCTCGACGATCACGGCGCCGCCGAGCAGATAGCCGAACTCGACGCCACTCAACGTCACCACCGGGATCAATGCGTTGGGCAGCGCATGCCGCCACACCACGCGGCGCTGCGGCACGCCTTTGCTGCGGGCGGTGCGCACGTAGTCGTCGCTCAGCACGTCGAGCATCGCCGAACGCGCGATCCGGGTGACCGAGGCGGCGAAGGCAAAGCCCAGTGTGATCGCCGGCAGGATCATCTGCGCGAGGTTGCCCAGCGGATCGGCGAACAGCGAGGTGAACGAGCCCATCGCGGGGAGGACGTGGAAATAGACCGACAGGATGTAGATGACGACGAGGCCGATGACGAAGCTCGGCGTCGACTGCCCGAGCATGGCGATCAGCCGCACGACAAGGTCGCTCGGTCGCTCGTTGCGGGTCGCCGCATAGACGCCGGCGGGAATGCCCGTCACCAGTGCGATGACCATCGACAGCAGCGCCAGCTCCAGCGTCAGCGGAAAGCGGGCGAGGATCACCGGCAGCACCGGCTGGCCGTAGGTGGTCGAGATGCCGAAATCGCCGTGCAGCAACCCGACGAGCCAGCGGCCATATTGCACGAGGATCGGTTGGTCGATGCCGAAATAGTTGGCGAGCGAGGCGCGCTGCGCCGGCGTCAGCATGCCGCCCTCGGTGCCGAGCATGGCCGTGATCGCATCGCCCGGCACCAGGCGGATGGCGAAGAACACCAGGATCGACACGCCCAGAAGGATCAGCGGGAAGGTCAGCAGCCGCCGGGTGAGGTAGTTCATCGCGGTCTATACGAGTTCGAGCGTGGGGCCGCCCCCACCTTCGGTCCCTCCGCTCATCAGCGGTTGGCGTGCGCCAGAGCGCAAGGCCAATGGTGAGGGAGGTGCTGGAGCCGAAGGTCCCCCTCTCCCTTGAGGAGAGGGGCTAAGGGTGGGGGTGGCCATGTCCACCGTGGCGTTACTGCCCGATCGTGACCTTGCTCAGGTTGAACAGCATTTCACTCGGGTTGATCTCGTAGCCTTTGGCGGTGTTGAGGTTGGCCATGTAGGTGTAGGTCGTGCTGAGCCAGATCCAGGGCGACTCCTGGGCGAGGCGCTGCTCGAACTGCTGGAAGATCGGCTTGCGCTTGGCCGGGTCGGTCTCGACGCGGCCCTGCTGCAGCAGGCTGTTGAGCGTATCGTCGCTGAAATTGGCGACGTTCTTCAGGTTACCGTCCTTGGTGAAGTAGCGGTTGTACATCGGATACGGGTCGGCCCGGCCGCCGTTCTGCGCCACGGCCATGTCGAAATTGCCCTTGAGCCAGGCGTCGACATACGGCTTCAAGTCCATCATCTGGATGTTGAGCTTGACGTTGATGGCGGCGAGCTGGCTCTGCAGCACCTGCGCCTCGTTGCCGGCGTAGGGCGGCTCGCCCGTCGCCGCGATCACGGTGGCGGTGAAGCCCGCTTCCTGGCCGGCTTCCTTCATCAGCTCCTTGGCCTTGGCGACGTCCTGCTTGTAGCAGAACAGCGTCGAGGGATCGTCGGCATAGGCCTGCATGGTGAGCGGGCCGGTGACCTGGCCTTCGCCGACCAGTGCGGTGTCGATCACGTCCTGCCGGTTGACGGCACACGAGATCGCCTGCCGCACCTTCTCGTTGTCCATCGGCGGTTTCGACGGGTTGAGCTGCAGCACGTTGTACGACAGCCCGGGAATGCGGTTGAGCGTGATGTTGCCGCCGGTCGGGATGGTGGTCGCAACGGTCGGGTCGTTGAGCAGCGCGAAATCGGTCTGACCGGCATTGAGCGAATCGACGATGGCGCTCTCGGACGGCAGCACCGAGATGGTGATGCCGTCGACGCCGGTTTTGCCGCCGGCCCAGTCCGGGTTGGCGCTCAGCACGTCCTTCACGTTCGGATCCCACTCGTCGAGCTTGAACGGGCCGGAGCCGATCGGCTTGGTGCCGATGGTGCCGGCGGTGATCTCGCTTGCCGGAACGATCGCGGCGTTCGTGCCCGACATGGCGATCAGGATCGGCGCGTCGGGCTGCGACAGGTTGAACACCACGGTCTCGGGGTCGGGCGTATCGATCGACTTGATCGACAGGAAATTGGCGCGTGCCGCAGCCGCAGTGGCCTCATCGAGGATGCGGGTGAACGAAGCTTTCACGTCGGCCGACGTGACCTGCGCGCCGTTCGAGAATTTCGCTTTGGGGTCGAGCTTGAAGGTCAGCGTCAGCCCGTCGGAGGAGAACGACCAGCTCGTCGCGATGGCGGGGACGACGTCGTACTTCGCATCGAGCCGGACCAGCGGCTCGTAAATGAGCTCGAGCAGGCGGAGCGAGGAGAACGCGGTCTGCTTGTGCGGGTCGAGCCCGGTGGCGTCCTGCGACCATGCCATGCGCAGGGTTGCGGCGGTGGCGGGCAGCGCGAAACTTCCGGTGCCGAGCAGGGTGGCGAGCGCCACGCCGGCCAGCAGAGTCTTCGGATTCGTCCAATGCATGATTGTCTCCCAGGTGCGGTCTGGGCGCTCGATGGTGACGATGTCATGGCGCCCTTGACCCGAACCTTACGAGCGCCCGGCTGAAACTGCACGCGAAATTCGGTATGTCGCGCCCGTTACGAACTGGCGAGATCGTCGTAACGGCTGGCGCGGTAGATCAGCGTCGAGATCAGCCAGCTCAGCAGGAACACGCCGACCACGGCATAGCCGAAATTGGTGAGGTTGCCGTTGAGGTTGCCGATGACGTCCCAGAAGCCGCCGGAAAGCGACAGCTTGTCCGACAGCAGGCCGAGCGCCTCGACGCCGCCGATAAAGAGCGCCACCGCGACCGAGGCGGCGGTGATGGTGAGGTTGTACCAGAGCTTGCGGATCGGGTTGACGAAGGCCCAGCCATAGGCGCCGACCATCGCCACGCTGTCGGTGGTATCGACCAGTGCCATGCCGGCGGTGAACAGCGCCGGGAACACCATGATCGACCAGAAGCTCATGCCGCTTGCCGCCTGCGTGGCGGAAATGCCGAGGAGCCCGATCTCGGTCGCGGTATCGAAGCCGAGGCCGAACAGCACGCCGACGGGGTACATGTGCCAGGATCTTTGCACGACGCCGAAGACGCGCTGGAAGATGCGGGCGAGGAAGCCGCGGTTGGCCAGCATCGCGTCGAGGTCCTCGTCGGCGATCGCCTGGCCGGCGCGGGCGCGCGTGAAGGCGGACCAGATGCCGCGCAGCACGATGAGGTTCGCAAGGCCGATCGCCAGGAGGAAGAAGGCCGAGACGAGCGTGCCGACGACGCCGCCGATCTGGTGGACCTGCTCGAGCCGGCCCTGCAGCAGGGCGGCGCCGGCCGCGATCGCCGCCGAGGCGACGATGACGATGCTGGAGTGGCCGAGCGAGAAGAAGAAGCCGACATTGAGGGGCTTCTGCCCCTCCTGCATGAGCTTGCGGACCACATTGTCGATGGCCGCGATGTGATCGGCATCGAAGGCGTGGCGCAGGCCGAAGACATAGGCGAGGAACGCCGTGCCGATCAGCACCGGCTGGCTCGAAAACACCGCGAACGCCCAGGCCCAGGCGGCGACGTTGAACGCCGTCAGCCCCGCATAGGTGACCAGCAGCCGGGTCCGGGTCTGCGCGTCGCCGAACAGCGCGCGGACGAAAGGAGAGCGGGTCACGAACTGTACCATTGGGCGGACCGTAGAGAGCGGGCCGGCGTGAGTCAAAGGCCGGCCGGGTGCCTGTTACTGCAGCGCGGGATGGAAGGCGATGGCCGTCGGCGAGCCGCAGAAGAACGGCCGGCCGAAGGGGATCAGGCGGTCGCCGGCATAGCGGAACAGGCTGATGCGGTCGCTCTCCTGATTGGCAACCGCAAGGATGCGTCCGGACGGATCGAAGGCGAAATCGCGCGGCACCGAACCACCGCTCGGGATTTCGTCGACCAGGCGGGCGGCGCCGCCGCTGTCGATCGCAAAGCGCGCGATGCTGTCGTGGAAGCGGTTGGCGACGAAGACGTGCTTGCCATCGGGCGCGAGCTGGATCGCCGCGGGGTAGTTGGTGCCGCTGAAGCCGGCGGGAACGGTTGGTTCGGCCGCGAGCGGCGTGAACCGTGCGGTCTCGGGATCGACGGCGAAGCTGGTGAGCGTCGAGTTGAGCTCGTTGGCGACATAGGCATGCGCGCCGCCCGCATCGAAGACGAAGTGACGCGGCCCGGCGCCGGGCGCGAGCTCGGCCTCGCCGTGCTTGGTGAGGCTGCCGGCGGTCGCGTCGAACCGGAAGACCACCAGCCGGTCGACACCGAGGTCGGCGACGACGACGAAGCGGTTGTCCGGCGTCCAGCGCACGCAATGAGCGTGCGGCCGGTCCTGCCGTGCGGCATCGGGCCCGTGGCCGCTGATCGTCGCCTGGCTGGTGACGGCCTCGATCTCGCCGCCGGGGCCGCGGCGATAGACGACGACCGAGGCACCCGCCGAGGCCGGCAGCGCCACGTCCCCGTAGTTTACGCTGGCGGCGTAGCGCCCGGAATGGTCGAAGCTCACATGCGCCGGGGTCGCGCCGCGCGTTCCGACCCGGCTCAACAGCCCCAGCCGGCCACTCGCCGGATCGACGGCGTAGGCGCTGAGCATCCCTTCGGCGGCGCCCGCCAGCTCGCTCGAGGCGAGCAGCGACCGGCCGTCGGCCGACATCGCCACGAACGTCGGGTTGAGGACGTCCGTCTCGTCGGCGAGATGCTCGGCGGCGCCGGTCCCCAGATCGACCCGAAAGGCCGAAATCCCCACGCCTTTGGGGTTGCGCACATAGGGCAGGGCGCCGTTGCAGCTTCCCGCGAACATCAAGGCTTTCGGCACGTCGTTCTCCCCGCGCAACCGGTTGTCGGAGCAAAGCGTTTAGGGCGAGCCATGAGCTCACCCGGCCCGTTCGTCCGCTTTTCACATCTGATCGCTCACGCCGCCGGCAAGCCGGTGACGTTTGCCGCAGCCTGTACGCTGATTCTGCTCTGGGCGGTGGCGGGACCGATCTTCCAGTATTCCGAAACCTGGCAACTCGTCGTCAACACCGCCACGACGATCATTACCTTCCTCATGGTGTTCGTCCTGCAAAATACCCAGAACCGCGACGGTGAAGCGGTGCAGGCCAAGCTCGATGAGCTGATTTACGCCCTGCGCGACGCCGACAACCGCTTCGTCGAAGCCGAAAAGCTCAGCGACGAAGAGCTGCATGCGCTGCGCAAGTCGCTGACGCAGCAATGCGAGCACGCGAGCCAGGAGCTCGAGCGGCGCGGCAAGACCACGCCAAAGACAGCCGAGCCGGCTTGACTTTGCGCTTGCCGCGACCAGCGGCTATCAAGGCCTCCGGTTCAGCGAGGCGATCATGGTCAAGGCAGCATTTCTCGGTTTGGGCGTCATGGGCTTTCCGATGGCCCGTCACCTCAAGGCCAAGGGTCACGAGGTGACGGTATACAACCGCACCGCGGCCAAGGCGGAGAAATGGGTCGCCGACACTGGCGGCAAATCCGCGCCGACGCCGCGCGAGGCGGCGGCCGGCCAGGACATCGTCTTTGCCTGCGTCGGCAATGACGACGACCTCCGGCAAGTGACGCTCGGGCCCGATGGCGCCTTTGCCGGCATGCGCAAGGGCGCGGTGTTCGTCGACCACACGACGGCTTCGGCGCACGTCGCCCGCGAGCTTTCCGCCAAGGCCCAAGAGCAGGGCTTCGCCTTTCTCGACGCCCCCGTTTCCGGCGGCCAGGCCGGTGCCGAGAACGGCCAGCTCACCGTGATGGTCGGTGGCGAGCAGGCGGCCTTCGACATCGCCGCGCCGGTCATCCAGAGCTTCGCCCGCGCCTGCCGCCTGCTTGGTCCGTCCGGCGCGGGGCAGCTTGCCAAGATGATGAACCAGATCGCCATCGCCGGGATCGCGCAGGGCCTCGCCGAGGCCGTGCATTTTGGCAAGTCGGCAGGCATGGACGTGGCGGCGGTGATCGATGTGATCAGCAAGGGCGCGGCGCAGTCCTGGCAGATGGAAAACCGTTACAAGACCATGCTCGCCGGCAAGTACGATTTCGGCTTTGCCGTCGACTGGATGCGCAAGGACCTCGGCATCGTGCTCGAGGAGGCCCGGGCCAACGGCGCACAACTGCCGCTCACCGCGCTGGTCGACCAGTTCTATGCCGACGTGCAGGCGATGGGCGGCCGGCGCTGGGACACCTCGAGCTTGCTGGCGCGGCTCGACAAGTAGAGGGCGCTTCCGGACTGCCGCAAAGAAGCGCCGGTTCGGTCCGAATTCCGGCCAATCCATCAGCCAACTGTAGCGCCGTTCGGGGCTTGAATACTGCCGCGGCGGACCGATTGACGCCCGGCCTTTTCCCCCTTTGTATGGCCTTGCGGTCACCCACAGGAAACGCTCTCCATGCCGACCCATATCTCCACCTCGATTGCCGTCGTGCTGCTTGGTGCAGCGCTGGTTGCGGCACCGGCCTTCGCCGCCGACTCCGTGGCCGGAAGCAAGGGGCCGGGACCGACCGACGGCAGCACTCGTGCCGCGCCGTTCACGCTGCCCGGCAAGGTTGTGCCGATGCCGGTGCCGCAGGTCGATCCGTCGTCGCTGAGCCGCGGTCCGCTAGCCCTCGATCCGGCCGCGGCGGCCGAAAGCATGGGCACGGTCACACTGAGCCGCGACGGCAGCGTCAGCGAGCAGCCGGCATCTCAGGGCGTACGCGGCATCCTCGACAGCGAGATCAGGGGCTCGAACCCGACGATGCATTCGGGCGGCGTGGTTGGCCCGAGCGACACCCGCACGCAGATCACCGATGCCAGCACCTATCCGGCGATCGCCGTCGGCTGGCTGTGGACTGAGGATCAGCAAGGCAACTGGTCGACCTGTACCGGCACCCTGATCGGGCCCAGGACGGTGCTGACCGCAGCGCACTGCGTCTACGATCACGACGCCGGCGGCTGGGTGAAGGACATGAAGTTCATCCCCGGCGCAACCGATGCGCAGACCGCGCCCAACGGCAGCTTCGACTGGGCCAACGTCAACATCCTCAAGGGATTTGTCGAGAACTACGACGGCAAGAATTACGGCTCGGTGATGCCGTGGGACCTGGCGGTGGTCGAGCTGCAGGAAGACGCCGGCAACACCGTCGGCTGGATGGGCTTCGAGGCCGATGACGCGTCCGAGATGAAGGCGACGATCCTGAGCTATCCGGGCGACAAGCCGAACGGCACCATGTGGCAATCGAGCTGCGACGTGCCCGCCGCCAATTTCGGCGACCAGGTCTTCTGGCACACCTGCGGCACCTATGCCGGCTCGTCGGGCAGCGCCATGTGGATCGACGACGGCAAGAGCAACCTCTACATCCGCGGCCTCAACGTGGCGGAAGACGACAAGGTGAACTATGGCGTGCGCATCATCGGTGCCTACTTTCATTTCATCCAGGAGAACTATAAGTAGGTTCTAGTTTAGTAGCGATAGCCGCGGCAAAGCTGGACGCCGCCTCCCCACCAGCGCAACGGAGGTTCCCGCGTGCGCGGGAATGACCCGGTGGGGGAAGCGAGATGGATGCCTTGTTCGCGGACGCGATCGAGGAAGCGATATGGCTCCGCCCTCACCAGGTCGTCGAAGCGGTTGGACGAGCAAGATGATGCCTCCCCACAGGGTCATCCCCGCGCAAGCGGGGACCTCTGTTTAGCATCGTGCGTCAAGTCTGCGTGTCTTGCTCGCAAGGACAACGGAGGTTCCCGCTTGCGCGGGAATGACTCCGTGAGGGAGGTGAGATGTTGAGTTATCCCGCGATCTCATCGAATAGGTCACGCCACTCCGGATTGAACTGCTCGATCAGGTCGATCTTCCACCTGCGGCGCCATTTCTTGAGCCGTTTCTCGCGCAGGATGGCCTCTGACGGATCGTCGTGCTGCTCGAACCACACCAACTGGTGGATGTGATAGCGCGCCGTATGACCGCGCAGGATTTCCTCGCGATGCATGTAGATGCGGCCCGGCAGGTTGCCGGTGATGCCGATATACAGCGCGCCATACTTCCGGCTCGCCAGGATGTAGACGAAGAACCGTCCTTCAGTCGGCATAAAGCGATGCTAGCGAAATCCATGCATGTTGCCAAACGCAGGTTCCCGCTTGTGCGGGAATGGCTCCGTGGGGTGGCGCAGGCCTTGTGGCACTACTCCCCCGCGCACGAGCCTTCGGGCGGGCGGGGGTCGTTCGGCGTGATGCCCGAGGCGGGGGGTTGGCCGGTGGCGGAGAGGGCTTCGACCGGCAGCATCAGCACGGCGCCGCGTGGTGTCCTGGTGTCGGCGCCGGCAGCGATCGTCGGACCGCGCGTCGGGACGCCCGCGCCGAGGTCGCCGAGCATGCCGATCAGGCTGTTGTCGCTGACGCCGCGGCGCAGGGCCGGCAGGCCGGGCTGCGTCAGGAAGCTCAAATCGGTGAGGTCCTTGCCGCTTTCGTTGAGCACGGTGACGAGCCGCTCGCTGCCGAGGTCGCTGGTCGAGATGTCGGCCATCGGCTGGAACAGGTGGTCGCCCGGGGCGAGATGGGACTGGCAGATCAGCGTGATCCCGTAGTCGTGGTCGATGTAGAGGACGTTGATGTCCATCGGCTTGCCGGAGGCGTTGGTCAGATCGACATGCAGGCGGTCGCCCGGACGGATCACCGGTGTCTGCGTTGCGTCCATCGGCGCGATGGTATCGCTGCCCGCCTGCTGCAGGCCGAAGCTCAGCGTGAAATCCTTCGGTTTATAGCTCGAGGTTTCGCTCAGCCGCGACAGGCCGGTGGCGCGGAAGATGGTGACAAGGTTGCTCTCGAGCGACTTCGTGAAGTCGGCCGGCTGCGCGGCGCCCGCGGCCGGCACCGGCATCGACGGCGCCTCGCGCGATGGGTCCAGCGAGATCTCGCCGGTCGATGGCAGCAGCCAGAGCTTCGGCGTCGGATCGTAGGAGGTCTTCCGGATCGTGGCGGCACCGCTGAGCTTTGCCACCTGGTCGTCGGACAGCACGGCGAGGCGGACATCGGCCGGCTGGCCGGGATCGACGATCTGGAGCTTGAGCGGCGCGTTGACGTCGGCGCCGATCGACTGCAGCGCCGCGTCGACCGTGGCCGCCTGGCCGGCGTCGGTGCTGGCTGGGTCCGGTTCGCTGACGGTGAGCTCGAACGGGTAGGTCACCTGCTCGAGCCGTACATAGGCGCCAGCCGGGACGTCGCTCAGAGCGAGCAGCGCGTGCTTGTCGTCGCTCGCCGGTTGAAGCGTCGAGCGCAGCTGCGTGGCGCTTGCAACCTGCACGAGGCCGATTGCCTGATCGTCGGACGCAGCGGGGTTGGGCAGCACCAGCAGCCTGGTGCCGGCCGCGAGGCCCTGGAGCTGGCCGGCCGAGATGCTGAGCGAGCCGTTTGCGCCCACCACCGTTGGCCATTGCTGGGCGTCGGCTGCATCGGTACTGCCGAACACCGGCGCGTCGAGCTTGCCCACGAACAGCGGCGTGGGTTTCAGCACGTTCTGCGCGGCATAGGAGGCGAGGACGCTCTGCGCGAGTTGCCGGTAGGTCATGTTCGGGTTCTTCGCGAGCGCCGAAAAGATCGTGTAGGTGAAGACGCCATAGGGCACCTGCGCGACGGTGCCGTCGGGCTGCTGCACCGGGAAGCCGTGCTCCTGCGTGGTCTCGGTGGTCTGCGCCGCAAAGAAGGCGACCAGCCCGCCCATGTCCGGATCGCTTGTGTCGTCGGCATAGGCGTCGGCCGCGAGCGGCACGGCGCGATCGCCGCTGTCCTCGCCCGGCGCCGGCACGGTGAACGCACTGTCGGGGATGCCCAAATCGCCCGGATCGATCTTGCGGTCGGCAACGTCGCCGCCGGTGGGCGCGCCGCGCGTCATGCTGCCGGAATGGCAACTGTCGAACACCACCCAGACGAAGGCGCCGGTCTTCCGAATCGCCTTGAGTGCCGCGCCCATCTCGTCGTCGGTGAGGACGTTGGGCAGCGCGCTCGGATTGTCCGGCGTCGCCATCTCGGTGTCGGCGGAGAGAAACACCTCGTCGCGCCCATCCGCTTCGGTGCTGTCGTTGAGCGCCGGTTGCTGCGAGCCATGGCCGGAAAAATGCAGGTAGACGAAATCGCCGCGCCTGGCCTCGCCCGCGATCCTGGCCAGCGCGTCGAGGATGTTCTTGTGCGTGCCGAGCTGCAGCCCGATGCCCGAGCCGAGCGCGACGACGTTCTGCGGCGCGAATTTCACCGGCGCGCTGTCGAGGAGATAATCCCGGACCAGGGTCTCGTCGTTCTTGGGGCCTTTGAGCCAGTATTTCTGGTCGAGATTGGGATAGTCGCTGTCGGCAACGATCAGTGCGTAGTTTTCACCGGCCTGGGCGGCGGTCACCAGCGCGCCGGTGAAGCAAACCGGCGCCAGCGCCAGGAGCAGCGCCATCCGGCGGCTGAGATGAGAACCAGTGGCCACGCTATTCCCCAGGCTTGGTTTCTTGATCATCTGTTAGACGGATGGACTATGGCCGCCCGGCGGCGGAACGTGAAGCCCTCCGGGGTGTTTTGAGGGCAGCTTAACGCAACCGTCAGGCGGCCTTTGCTTGAGACTTGCGAGCCGCCGCCAACGGCGGATAGTGTCCGCCACCTTTCGATCCAAGGAGCCAAGATGCCGAGCCAAATGATCCCCGTAATCCTTGCCGGCGGGCAGGGGACGCGGCTCTGGCCCCTGTCGCGCTCGGCGCGGCCCAAGCAGTTCCTGCAACTGACCGGCAAGCTGTCACCGTTCCAGGAGACGCTGCAGCGCGTTGCCGACGGCGCGCGCTATGGTGCGCCGGTCGTCATCACCAACGCCGACTACCGCTTCATCGTGGGCGAGCAGGCCGAGGAGCTGGGCATCGCGCTCGCGGGCGTGCTACTCGAGCCGGTGGCACGCAACACCACGGCCGCGATCGCGGCTGCGGCCGTCTTCGCGGAACGGCAGTTCGGCGCCGCCGCCGTGCTCCATGTGCTGCCCTCGGACCATGCCGTGACCACCGACGACAATTACTGGTGGTCGGTCGACACGGCGAACGCCGCCGCGACGTCCGGCCGGCTGGTGACCTTCGGCATCACCCCGACCAGTCCCGAGACCGGCTACGGCTATATCGAGGCCGGCAAGGACCGCGGCGACGGCACCCGCGAGGTTGCGCGTTTCGTCGAAAAGCCGGATGCCGACAAGGCGAGGGCCATGCTGGCGCAAGGCGGCTTCTACTGGAACTCGGGCATGTTCATGCTCGGCGCCGGGACCTTCCTCAGCGAGTGCCGCACGCTCTCGCCCGCGAGTTTCGAGGCCGCCAATGCCGCCGTCGAAAAGGCGCGGTCCGACCTCGATTTCATCCGCCTCGACCTCGAGAGCTTCGAGAAAGCCCCGAACATCTCGGTCGATTACGCCATCTTCGAAAAGACCAAGCTGATCACGCTGATCCCCGTCACTTTCCCGTGGTCGGACCTGGGTAGCTGGGACGCGGTGTGGAAGGTCTCCGCCAAAGACGAGCAGCAGAACGCCGTTCTTGGGGATGCGACGCTGAGCAATACCTCGAACTCGTTCGTCCTCACCGAAAAGGCGCACGTCGCGGTCGAGGGGCTCGAGGATGTGGCGGTGATCGCGACCGAGGACGCCGTCTATGTGGGCAAGCTCAGCGAGGCCCAGAAGGTCGGCCAGATGGTCAAGACGCTGAGGGGCAAGGCCGACACGCAGACCATCACCGAAATCCATCGCACGGCGTACCGGCCGTGGGGCGGCTATTCCTCTGTGCTCAATGGCGCCCGCTTCCAGGTGAAGCGGCTGTTCGTCAAGCCGGGCAAGAAGCTGAGCCTGCAAAAGCACCATCATCGTGCAGAGCACTGGGTGGTGGTCTCCGGCACCGCGGAGGTGACGGTCGACGGCGAGGTCTCGATGTTGACCGAGAACGAGTCGATCTATCTGCCGCTCGGCTGCGTGCACCGCCTCGCCAATCCCGGCAAGATCCTGCTGGAGTTGATCGAGGTGCAGACCGGATCGTATCTCGGCGAGGATGATATCATCCGCATCGAGGACGAGTTCGGCCGGGCCTGAGGAGCGTGTCCGGCAAAAGCGGTTCCCGCTTTTGCGGTTCGGACGCGCGACGATTCAAGCTCAGAACATCAGCGCGACGAGCGGCGCACCAATGGCCAGCACGACGATGATTATCGAAGGAATGTCCACGAAGCGGGCTTTTCGGGCGAGATAGCTCATTTTGCGTCCTCCACGGGAGCAAAACGTCGCTGGACGCGGCCGCGTTCCGAAGCCCCTTGCACTCACTGCTATAGTGTATTACGCATGTAGCACACTACAGCAGGTCGCGATGCCGTCCTTCACCGAAACCCAGCCGATCTTCCTGCAGATCCGCGACCGGATCGCCGGCATGATTCTGACCGGCGCCGTGGGCGAGGGGGAAGCCTTGCCCTCGGTGCGCAGCATCGCCGCCGACCTGTCGGTCAATCCGCTCACCGTCACCCGCGCCTATGACGCGCTGGTCGATCTCGGCATCGTCGAGAGCCGGCGCGGCATGGGTATGTTCGTCGCGGCCGGGGCACGCGAGCGCCTGCTCGCATACGAACGCGACACCTTCCTCAAAAACGAGTGGCCGCGCCTCCGCGACCGCATCAAGACCCTCGGCCTCGATCTCGACAGCTTGCTCAAGGAGCCGCGACAATGACCGGTCCCATCGTCTCCGTCCGCGGCCTGAAGAAGCGCTTCGGCCGCAACGAAATCCTGCATGGCCTCGACTTCGACATTCCGCCCGGGCGCATCTATGGCCTGATCGGCCACAACGGCGCCGGCAAGACCACGACGCTCAACGCCATGCTCGGCCTCACCTCCTATGAAGGCTCGGTGCAGGTGCTGGGCGAGGACCCGTATCGGCATCGTGCCAGGCTGATGCGCGACGTCGCCTTCATCTCCGACGTCGCGAGCCTGCCGCGCTTCCTCAAGGTGCGCGAGCTGTTCGCCATGCTCAACGACATCCACCCGAACTTTTCCGCCGAACGGGCGCTGAGCTTCCTCGAGGGCACCGACGTCAAGACCGGCGCACTGATCGCCAACCTCAGCAAGGGCATGCTGGCGCAGCTCCACCTCGCGGTGGTGCTGGCCATCGATGCGCGCCTGCTGGTGCTCGACGAGCCGACGCTCGGCCTCGACATCACCTACCGCAAGCGCTTCTACCGCCGGCTGCTCGAGGACTACATGAATGCCGAGCGGACGCTCTTGATCACCACTCACCAGGTGGACGAGATCGAGTTCATGCTCTCCGACATCATGTTCATCCGGGACGGCGCGGTGATCCTCAACGCCACCATGGAAGATGTCGGCAAGCGCTTCACGCAACTGGTGGCGACGCCCGACAAGGTCGAGGCGGCGAAGGCCGCCGGGCCGGTCTTCTCCGAGACGCGCTTCGGCCAGACGGTGATGGTCTATGACGGCGGCGACCGCGAGGCGCTGGCGACGCTCGGCACGGTCACGACACCGACTCTCTCCGACCTCTTCGTGGCGCTGATGACGCGCGAGCAGGGAGCGCACTGATGCGATCGATCCGATCCTGGTGGGCGCTGGTCTTTCGCGAGTTCATCGAGCACCGCATTCCGTTCTTTTATTTCCCGCTCGGCATCCTGGCGCTGTTCACGCTGTCGTCGGGGTCGGGTATCGCGCTCAACCGCGTCCACGTGGGCAACGGCTTTCAGTTCGGCAATGGCCTCAAGCTGTTCGAGCTCGGCTATGTGCTGCTGCTGGCGCTGTGGCTGGCCTATACCGGCATTGCGCTGTTCTTTTATTTCGGCGACGCCTTCAGCGCCGACCGCCGCAACAACGCGATGCTGTTCTGGAAGTCGATGCCGGTCGGCGACCTCAAGATCATGGGCTCGAAGTTCCTCGCCGGCGTGACCTTCCTGCCGTTCATCATCCTCGTCATCGGCATGGTCAGCGGCGTGATCTTCCTGATCCTGCTGAACGTCGCGTCGCTGAGCGCGCCGGTCGTGCCGGTGCCCAATCCGGTGCAGGCGCTCCTGAGCTTTGCCAACATCAGCCTGTTTGCGCTCGTCTACTACTTCATGGCGATGCTCTGGTACGCGCCGTTCCTCGCCTGGGTCGCGGGCCTGTCGACGGTCTTCGGCCGCTGGAGCCTGCCGCTGGCCTTTGCCATTCCCGGGGTGCTGATCGCCATGGAGAACATGGTGGCGTTCGCGCAGATTCCGCGCGGCGGCTATATCTGGGGGTACCTCAGCCACCGCTGGCAGTTCGGCCTGTCGGACACGCGATGGACCTTCATGGTGGCAGCGCCGATTCCGTTCGACGTGCGCACCTATAGCTGGCTGCTGTTCCAGCAAATCAACTGGACCTCGATGATCTCCGGCATCGTGTTCGCCATCGTCGTCACCTGGCTCGCGAGCGAATATCGCCGCCGCCGCATCGCCTGATTGGTGCGCCAAAGCGAACGAAGCCTTCGGTTGCGCTGAACCTGTGCCCGTTTCGCCGGACGGTGGGCAGGCCTATATCGGGTTCAGTCCATTCCGGAGGCGAAGATGATCTTCCCCGTCGAATCCCAGGCCAAGGTCCGCACCACCCCAGCCCTGCCGCTTGCCACCAGGCTCGGCCCCGTCCACCTCGCGGTCACCGAGCGCGACAAGGCCCTCGCCATCTGGCGCGACGTCGTCGGCCTCGAGCTCATTGGCGAAGACGGCAATGTGCTGAAGCTGGGCGTCGGCGGCAAGGTGCTGATCGAGCTCGAGACCGGCGCGCTCCG
>DATMTK010000140.1:0-20016 GCA_035564755.1 Devosia sp.
AGAACTAGTCACCGGTGGTTGTCTGGTGAGGCCATCGAGATCGCCGCGAACGACGAATAAAGGCGAGCGCCAAGCGGGCTTCGCGCTCCTCTTCGTATTGATCACGTTGGTCTCGCTCACCGGGCTTGCCATGTCCCTAATGTCGCTCCGCCTGACGGACCACACGCTAGCGACCAGTATAGAGCGTTACGTTCAAGGCTCGTCGCTGAGCGAGGGCGGCGTCGCAAGGTTGCTCTTTGCCATTGAGTCCCCCCAAGACACGCTCGACAACAAGGTGCTCGAGGCCGGTTCGGTCACCTCGCAAGGGCTGACCTACAAAATTGCTGCAGTGCAGGCACAGTTGTCACCGACTTCGTCGGATATGCCCGTCCTTGAGCGCTACGTTATTGACGCTGGCAACGAAGCAGCGTGGCCCAATCTGGAAAGCCAGCTCATCGAGGCGCGTTCCACGAGGAGCGAATCTCTGGCGTACGAGACGTTTGTGGCGGCAATGGCAGGAACGATCGCGCCTTCCGACCTGACCGCCGACATCACCGCTTGGCCCCACGGAGCTGCTCTCGATTTGGCAAGTGCGACCGCGTCCCTTGTCATGGCCCGGCAAAAGGCTTAAAAGCAGATAAGTCATACTAATTGACCTAAATGGCGCGGAAGACGTCTGGTCGATGGGGGGATTGTCGTTGCAAGCATCGATGCTGCTTGCGGTCGTGTGGCCGGCAAGCCGGAGCGCTGTTGACGCGAGGTCGCGTGCGACGACCGGGTCGAGCGAGCCGACTGCCTCTCACGTCGCCGTGAATTGCGGTTGCCTCGCCGCGGGAGCGAGGATCGCCGACGGCTGGTCGATCAGGGTGGAGGTGACGGCGTGAGCTCTGTAGAAGCGGCGTCGCCGGCGCCGGACTTCACCGACCTGGTGCGCCTCGAGGGCGTGCAGAAATATTTCGGGCCGGTGCATGCGCTGCGCAACATCAATTTGCGCATCGGGCCGAACGAGATCGTCGGCCTCATCGGCGATAACGGCGCCGGCAAGTCGACGCTGATCAAGACCATGACCGGCGTCTTGAAGCCGACCTCGGGCCGCATCTTCGTGCGCGACAAGGAGCTCAGCCTCGACGACTATTCGGTGGCGATGGCGCACGACCTGTCGATCGAGACCGTGTACCAGGACAAGTCGCTCGGCGAGAAGCAGCCGCTGTGGCGCAATTTTTTCGTCGGCCGGCAGATCACCAACCGCTTCGGCTTCATCGACATCAAGCGCGAAAAGCAGATCGCCAACCAGATCCTGATGGACGTCATCGGCTTCCGGGGCGCCGGGATCAGCGTGGATTCGACCATCGGGAACCTGTCGGGCGGCGAACGGCAGGGCATCGCGATCGGCCGGGCCATGCACTACAACGCCGACCTCATCGTGCTCGACGAGCCGACCGCGGCGCTCGGCGTGGCGGAAGTCCGCAAGGTCGTCGACTTCGTCCGCCGGATCAAAAGCTCTGGCCGCGCCTGCGTCTATATCGAGCACAACCTGGCGCACGTGCACGAGGTCGCCGACCGGCTGGTGGTGCTCGACCGCGGCACGGTCGTCGCCGACCTGAGCCCGCGCGACATGTCGGTGTTCGAGCTGACCGAATACCTGATCGACCTGCAGCAGAAGCACTGAACATGGCTCCGCAAGCGCAACCCCGGCCCAGTCTGCTGTCCCGCATCGAGGGGCTGCCGATCATCCTGGTCTTCCTGGTGCTGCTGGCGCTGTTCATGTGGCTGGCGCCGGAAGTGTTCCTGCAGCCGTTCCAGTACACGACGTTCCTGTCGACGCTGCCGCCGATCATCCTGCTGGCGGTCGGGCTGACCTTCATCATCGGCGCCGGCGAGATCGACCTTTGCTTTCCGGCGATCCTGGGCGTCTCCGGCTTCATCTTCGCGGTGATTTTCAAGGAAGGCCAGTCGGACCTCGTGAGCTGGATTGGCGCCAAGGACACCGACTGGATCGCCTCTTACGGCGCCGGGCAGGTCATCCAGTGGTTCGCCATCGTCGCGGCGCTGGCGGGCGGCGTGCTCGTGGGCTACGTCAACGGCATCCTCGTCGCCTGGATCGGCATTCCCTCGTTCATCGCCACGCTTGGAACGCAGTTCCTGTGGTACGGCATCGCCTCGATCCTTTCGGGCGGCAAGTCGTATGCGCTGCGCGGTGCCGAGCAGAGCACGGTGTGGATGGCGGTGACCGGGCGGCCGTTCGCGGGCTCGAGCATCGACTGGGTGCAGCAGATCCCGATCCAGTCGCTATGGACGACGCTGATCGTGATCTTCATGTGGTTCATCCTCAACCGCCACCGGTTCGGGGAGCACACGCTGTTCCTCGGCGATTCCAATGCCGTGTCGAAAGTGGTCGGCATCGACGTGGTGCGCGAAAAGATCAAGCTGTTCACGCTGATGGGCCTGCTGGCCGGAGTAGCGGCGATCTTCCTGACGCTCGAGAACAAGAATTATTTCGGCAATCAGGGGCAGGGCTACCTGCTCATCGCCATCGCTTCGGTGCTGATCGGCGGTACCTCGATCTTCGGCGGCCGGGCGACGATCGTAGGCACGATCTTTGGCTGCTTCATCATCGCGCTGGTCGAACCGGGGCTGGTGGCCACCGGCCTCACCGGCTCGTGGGTCAACGCGGCACGCGGCCTGATCTTTTTGATCGCCATCGTGTTCTACCTTTATGTCGACGAGCCGCAGCGGCGGGCAAATTTCCTCGCGCGCCTCGTCCGTTTCAGAGCTTTCGGCCGGGCTGGCCCGGCCGAATAAGGTGCGACCCGGCTCCCCCGGGAGGTGGAGTCCGATCGCCAACAGGGAGGACGTGAACAATGACTATGAAGCATATCCTGCTCGCCGGCGCCGCGCTGGCGGCGCTGACGGCAACCGCCTATGCGGCCGACCCGATCGGCAAGGGCCTGGTCATGTACATGCAGATGGGCGGCAATGCCGGCGACGGCGCCACCCTCGCGCGCCAGACCGGCGCCGAGCAGGCCGCGGCGGCGCTCGGGGTCGATCTCAAGGAGCAGTTCTCCGCGTGGGACCCGGGCACCATGATCAACCAGTTCAAGGATGCCGTCGCCGCCAAGCCCGCCTGCATCGAGATCATGGGCCATCCCGGCTCGACCGCGTTCCATGACATCGTCAAGAGCGCCGTGGATTCGGGTATCGTGGTGACCTCCGGCAACTCGCCGCTCACGGACCTGCAGAACGAGTTCGGACCCAAGGGCTTCGGCTATGCCGGCGTCGACCTCTACGCCGGCGGCGCCCTTACCGCCAAAGCCATGCTGGCGCAGGGCCTGAAGTCCGGCGACGAGGCCATGGTCTACGGCGTGTTCGACCAGGCCGAGCGCGGCCAGTCCGAAAAGGGCCTCGCCGATACGCTCGAAAAGGCCGGCCTCAAGGTCGACCGGCTGCAGATCAGCCAGGAAGTGAACTCGGACACCACGCTCGCCGTGCCGATCCTGACCGCCTATATCCAGAGCCACCCGAATCTCAAGGCGATCGGCAGCCAGCACGGCGGCGTCACCGGCGAGCTCGAGGAAGTGCTCAAGAAGGCAGGCAAGAAGCCCGGCGACATCATCGTGGGCGGCATCGACCTCGCGCCGGCCACCGTGACCGGCCTCAAGGACGGCTATGTCAGCGCCACGCTCGACCAGTTGCTCTACCTGCAGGGCTTCATGCCCGTGGTGCAGTGCGTGATGTCCGCCAAGTACAAAATGCCTGGCATCACCATCAACACCGGGGCCGGCACCGATACGCCGCAGACGATCGACGCGATCACCAGCCTGATCGACGCCGGTATCCGCTGAGGCACGCGGGGCCAACGCTCATGCCCGACGGGAGCAGTCCCGCCGGGTGGTCATGCCGGCGGTTAGCGCAGGCCGCGAACGCGAAAAAGGGGGCATCGGCCCCCTTTTTCTCAGGCAAGATGATGTGTGTGGAGCCTGATGACCGTCAGGTGGCGGTGTTCAGCTTGGTGCTGATGCGGCTGAACAGATCGGACAAGCTGCCGCCCAGAGTGGTCGCGGCGGCGATGATACCAACGGCGATCAGGGCGGCGATCAGGCCATACTCAATGGCCGTGGCGCCCGATTCGTCGGCGGCGAAGCGCGAAATGGTGTTCATGGAAATGCCCTCGAATGACGACGCTTACCCATTGGCATAATTGCCGATGGGCACCGGGAAGATGAAGCGCCGATCTCCCTAAGGTCCTACTAATGCTGCCCGCATTTTATGCGATTTGCCGCGATCGGGCGAAAACCACGGCGAAACAGGGCTGCTGGCGGCCTTTCCAACGCCAAGATGCTGTGGCACACCACCGCGACTGTTTTGACTTGGGGGCGTAAAGAGTGACCACCCGACTGCATCGGGGCGACCTGCCGGACCTGTCGCGCTACGGCAAGGAAGTGGCGATCGACACCGAGACCATGGGCCTCGACCCGCATCGCGACCGTTTGTGCGTGGTGCAGCTTTCCCCCGGCGACGGCAGTGCGGACGTGGTGCAGATTCCCGCCGACCTGAAGCAGGCCCCCAATCTCGAGGCCCTGCTCAAGGACCCCAACCGCACCAAGATCTTCCACTACGCCCGCTTCGACATGGCCGTGCTGAAGCAGCGCTTCGGCCTTGTCACCGGACCGGTATGGTGCACCAAGATCGCGAGCCGGCTGGCGCGTACCTACACCGACCGCCACGGCCTCAAGGACCTGGCACGCGAGCTGCTCAACGTCGACATGAACAAGCAGCAGCAGAGCTCGGACTGGGGCGCCGAAAAGATCTCCGAGGCGCAGCTCGACTATGCCGCCTCCGACGTCCTCTACCTGCACGACATCAAGCGCCATCTCGACCGCATGCTGCGCCGCGAGGGGCGGCTCGAGCTTGCCGAAACCTGCTTCCGCTTCCTCCCCACCCGCATCGAGCTCGACCTCATGGGGTGGGACGAAGAGGACATCTTCGCCCACTCCTGATGGCTGTGGCGCGCGCCCTCACCGCCGACCAGCGCGCCGAAATCTTCGGCCGGCTCGTCGCGCGCAACCGGATCGTCGGCGGGCTGCGTGTCGCGGTTCCCGCACTGGGGCTGCTGGCGGCGCTGTTGCTGGTGGGCCAGATCTGGCTCGCCAATCTCGAGAGCCAATACGGGGTTTCGGGAATTCGCATCGATCGTGGCAACATGGTCGTCGAAACGCCCCAATATTCGGAGATTGGCGGCGACGGCACGCGCTATCTGGTGGCGGCGCACGATGCGCGCACCCCGCTCGCCCACCCGGGGGTGATCGAGATGGCCGAGCCGAGGCTGAGCCTGATCCGCCCGGAGAAATCGCCAATGCATGCCCGCGCCGCGACCGGCACCGTCGATACCGAGCGGCACTACGCCACCGCTCCCGGCCTGGTGTCGGTGACCAGCGACGACGGCCTTTACGGTACCGTGTACAATGTGCGGGCCGACATGTACGCGCAGGTGACGGTTGCCGACGGCCCGGTGGACCTGACCTTCCCGGACGGCAGCCATTTGACGGCGGCGAACCTCCGCTTCGACGGCAACACCTCGCTGTGGAGCTTCGATCGGGCGACGCTGGTCGTGCCCAATCTGCCGGTCCGCTCGGTGAGCTGGATGAATGTCTTTGCCGTCTTCGCCGCAGACCTGCCGGAGACGGTGCGATGAGGCGGCTGGCTCTCATCGCCGTCCTGGCGGCGCTCAGTATGGGCGCGAACTCCGAGACCGGCTCGCTCTCGTCCGCCCCCGACCCGGTCAAGATCAGCGGCGACAAATTCGTGGTCGACGATACGCACCACGAGGCCACATTCACGGGCAAGGTCGTGGTGGTGCGCAAGAAGCTCAACGTCTGGGCCGAAAAGGTCGTCGTCGAGTACGGCGAGGGCGGCCCGAGCGACATCAAGACCTTCGTCGCGACCGGCAGGGTCCGGATCAAGACGCCGGACCAGGACGCCACCGGCGACAAGGCGGTCTACGATCCCAATACCCAGCTCCTGCATCTGACCGGCCACGTGATCGTCGTCAATTCGAGCGGCACGGTGGGCAGCCCCGAGCTGGTGGTCAACATGATCACCAATACGTCGACCTTCACCGCCACCACGGGCACCCGCGTCACCGGCGTGTTCACGCCGCAATGACGGACGACGACGAGCACGGCCGCATCGACCAGAACGGCTGGCTGGTCGCGCACGGCCTTGCCAAGAGCTTCGGCTCCAAGGCCGTGGTTGCCGACGTCTCGGTGGCGGTGCGGCGCGGCGAGGCGGTAGGGTTGCTGGGCCCCAATGGTGCCGGCAAGACCACGGTCTTCACCATCATCATGGGCCTCATCAAGCCCGACAAGGGCGAGATCCGGCTCGACGGCTTCCCCATCACCCGGCTGCCGCTGTTCCAGCGCGGCCGGCTCGGCATCGGCTATCTGCCGCAGGAGCCATCGATCTTCCGCGGGCTGACCGTCAGCGGCAACATCCTGGCGGTCCTCGAATCGCACATCCGCTCGCGCCGCGAACGGCAGGAGCGGCTCGATGCGCTGCTCGACGAATTCGGTATCGCCCATCTCGCCAATGTCTCGGCACTGGCACTCTCGGGCGGCGAGCGGCGGCGCACCGAGATTGCTCGAGCCGTTGCCGCCGATCCGGTGTTCATGCTGCTCGACGAGCCGTTCGCCGGCGTCGACCCGATCGCAGTGAGCGAGGTGAAGGGCCTGGTGCGGCAACTGACCCGCCGCGGCATCGGCGTCTTGATCACCGACCACTCGGTGCGCGAAACGCTGTCGCTGGTCGACCGCGCCTACCTGATCCACGACGGCCGCGTGATGATCCAGGGCAAGCCCGAAGTGATCAGCAACGACCCCGAGGCGCGGCGCGTCTATCTGGGCGAAAGCTTTTCGGTGTGAGGAAGAGAAGCGAATAGCGAATAGCGAATAGCGAATAGCGAATAGCTGTGGCGCTTCCTACTCGCTACTCGCTACTCGCTACTCGCTATTGGCCTTGGCACGGTTCTTGCCCTAGGCCGGCGCCTCCCTTATGGTCGCCGTCGCATCGCGCCTCCCGCGACGCATGGGACAACAAAGGCAAGATCTATGGCGCTGTCGCCTCGGCTCGAGGTCCGGCAATCGCAATCGCTGACGCTGACGCCGCAGCTCATGCAGTCGATCCGGCTGCTGCAGCTCAGCCACCTCGAGCTCAACGCCTTTGTCGACACCGAATTGCTGCGCAATCCGCTGCTCGAACGCGAGGACGGGACCGAAGCGGTGGAGACGCCCGAGCCGGTCGCCGAGGTCACCGCCTATGACGACGCGGTGGTGGCCGGCGAGCGCATCCAGGGCGCCGAGGCGATCGCGCAAAGCTTCGACACCGAGGTCGAGAACGTCTTCCCCGAGCAACGCGGCGAGGACCGCCTCGGCACCGATTGGGGCAGCGGTGGCGGCGGCGCAGACGGCGCCGCGCCGGACATCGACCAGTATATCGCGGCGCGGCCGACACTTGCCGACCATCTCAACGCACAGATCGGGCTGCTGCTGACCGATCCCGCCGATCGGCTGATCGCCCGTTTCCTCGCCGACGGGTTGAACGAAGCGGGTTATCTCGCCATCGAGCTCGAGACCGTGGCTGAGCAGCTCGGTGCTTCGATCGCGGCGATTGAAACGGTGCTCCACCGGCTGCAGACGCTGGAGCCGGTCGGGCTGTTCGCCCGCTCGGTGAAGGAATGCCTGGCGCTGCAACTGCGCGAGCGCGATCGGCTCGACCCGATGATGGCGCGGCTGCTCGACCATCTCGATCTTCTGGCCAGCCACGATCTGGTGGCGCTGGCACGCCTCGTCGGCGCCGACCGCGAGGACCTCGCCGACATGCTGGCAGAGCTCAGGGCGCTCGATCCCAAGCCCGGCCGCGCCTTCGAGCGCGGCCCCGTCGAGGCGGTGGTGCCCGACGTGTTCGTGCGCGAAGGGCCGGCCGGCTGGATCGTCGAGCTCAACTCCGACATCCTGCCGCGTGTGCTGGTGAACCGTACCTATTATGCCAGCGTCACCGGCAAGGCGCGCGGCGCCGGCGAAAAGAGCTTCCTCGTCGACTGCCTGCAGACCGCCAACTGGCTGACCAAGAGCCTCGACCAGCGGGCCCAGACCATCCTTAAGGTCGCGACCGAAATCGTTCGGCAGCAGGACGAGTTCCTGCGTCGTGGAATTACGTTCTTGCGACCGATGACGCTGAAGCTCGTGGCCGATGCGATCGACATGCATGAATCGACGGTGAGCCGCGTCACCTCGAACAAATACATCGCAACGCCGCGCGGCCTGTTCGAGATGAAGTACTTCTTCACCACCGCGCTCGCCTCCTCGACCGGCGCTGCCGACCACTCGGCCGAAGCGGTTCGTCACCGCATCCGCCAGCTCATCGATGGCGAGCCGGTCGCCAACGTGCTCAGCGACGACACCATCGCCGAGATGCTGCAGAAGGAACAGGGAATCGAAGTCGCGCGGCGCACGGTGGCGAAATACCGCGAGGCCATGAACATTCCGTCCTCGGTCATCCGCCGCCGGCAGAAGCGCACGCTGGTCGCGGCGCGCTAACTTGCGGCAAGCAAGCGTTTTTTCGTCATCTACGACGAAAATCGGCTGAAACCGTTGCGGCTCAATGCGCATTGCCCCTTGGCGGTTCGCGGGTCTAGACTCCGGGGGCCGCGGGGCTTCGCCTCAACGCCAAGCTCCGAGGAGGACCAAACCATCCCAAGAGGAGTTCCATGACCTTACGCGTTTCCGGCAAGAACATGGATGTGGGCGATGCGCTCAGAACCAAAGCGGAAGGGCATTTCGACGGCGTCATCAAGAAATACTTCGATGGTGGCTACACCGGCCACCTGACTATGGAACCCGAAGGATCGGGCTTTTGCGCCGACTGCACCGTGCACCTTGATTCGGGTGTGGTGCTGCAGGCGAGCGCCTATGGCGGCGATGCGATCTCGGCCTACGAGATCCTCACCGAGACCATCGAGAAGCGGCTGCGGCGCTATAACCGCAAGCTCAAGCAACATCGCCATCATAACGGCGCCGCAGACGACACGGCACAAAGCTATGTGCTGCAGGCGCCCGACGAGTCCGGCGAAGAGCTGGCGGAAGATTATTCACCGCCGGTGATTGCGGAAACCACGAGGAGTCTCAAGCAGATGAGCGTCGAACAGGCGGTGATGGAACTCGATCTTACACAGGCCGATATCGTGATGTTCCGGCATGCTGGACACGGGGGGCTGAATGTGGTCTATCGCCGCGCCGACGGCAACATCGGGTGGATCGATCCCGCCCTCAGGGCCAACTAGGCCGCATGCGCCGGAAAGACATCTAGGGCTTCATATGGAACTGGCCGACATCCTCTCCGAGGAGTCCGTGCTCGTTTGCACGGACATCTCGAGCAAGCACGACGTTCTCCTGCGCCTGGCCGAACAGGTCGGACGGCAGACGGGTCACCCTGCTGCGGAAATCTTCGAAGCGCTCAACGATCGCGAGTCGCTCGGCTCGACCGGCCTGGGCAACGGCATCGCCGTGCCGCACGGCAAGTATGCGGCGCTCAAGGGCGTGATGGCAGTATTCATGAAGCTGACCAGACCCGTCGACTTCGAAGCGGTCGACGACCATCCGGTCGACATCGTGATGATGCTGCTGGCGCCGATGGGCGCCGGCGCCGATCACCTCAAGGCGCTGGCGCGCGTGGCGCGGATCTTGCGGACCGATTCGATTGCCGAAGCGCTGCGCCGCACCGACGATCCGGCGCGGCTCTATGCCATCCTGACCCAGCCGCTGGCGGCGGTGCAGGCGGCGTAAGTTTCTCGTCGCGCTGCGACTCAACACCTCAGTGCAGCGCGACGATCCCGTAATTCTTGTCGGCGAGCCAGTCTTCCACGGCTTCCTCGCTGTCGGCCACGAGCAGGGGCTGGCCGTCGGCCGAGACCACCAACTGGAATTCTTCTTCCTCGTCGGCGTTCTCGATCTCGCCCTCGTCCATCATTTCCGACAGCTTCTTGCCCTTGATCGGCCGGATGTAGACCACCGCATTGCCGCCGAGCGCCATGAATTGCGCCGGGGTCAAATGCCGGAGTGGGTTGTCCACCTGGTCTTGTTCTGGTCTTCCTTGCATGATGTTCCCCTTTCTAGGCAGAACGTATTTGTATTTGGCGGGCGAGCTTCTCTACCTTTGGCCGAACCACCGAGATGACCAGCATGCCGTGCTGGAGTACGGCATCTTTTACCTCAACGCCGTCAGCCAGCAGGAAGCTCCGCTGAAACTGCCGTGCGGCAATGCCGCGGTGCAGGAACTGCCGGTTGGCATCGTCCTTCTGCCGGCCGCGCACCACGAGCTGGTTGTCTTCCTGCATGATCTCGAGCTCGGCCTGGGCAAAGCCCGCAACCGCGATCGAAATCAGGAAGCGCTCGGTGCCGTCGGCATCCAGGGTGCGTTCGATGTTGTAGGGCGGATAGCCGTCCGCAGCCCGGCTGAGCCGGTCGATACTCTCTTCGTAGGCGTCGAAACCCAGAAGAAACGGGGCCGAGAATACAGAAACGCGGGACATGTTGTCCGTCCTTCAAGAAGCAACGCGACCTGCCGGCCCAAGTTTCAGCGGCACCGGCGGTCGGCCCAAATATGGGGCAGCGCCCCTTGCGCTTCAAGGCGTTGCCATGGCTGAGGGGCGGGTGAGCGTCGTCACGCCGGCGTACCGGGCCGAACGCTGGATCGAGCCCTGCGTGCGCTCGATTTTGAGTCAGACATATGCCCTTTGGGACCACATTATCGTCGCCGATGACGGGGTGGATTACCAAGCGTTGCTGGCGGCGGCCGGCATCCGTGACCCGCGCCTTAAATTTCTGTCATCCGGGGCGATCGGCGGCGGTGCCTCGCGGGCCCGCAATGTCGCGCTCGATCAAATTGAAACCGAATATGTCGCGATCCTCGATGCCGACGACCGCTTCAAGCCCGGCAAGCTGGAGCAGGCGGTCGCGGCCCTTCAACACCACGCGATCGTGTCGGTGGCACTCGAGGAATTCGACGAGACCGGCCGGCAGTTGCGGCTGGTCGGCGCCGGCCCCGACCGCGAGCTCAAGCCCGCGCGCTACAAATGGACGTGCCTGTCGATGGACTCGATGATCCTGTGGGACCGGCGAAAGACCGACGCCCGTTACGATGTCGAGCTCACCAACATGACCGATCTCGAGCTGTTGCTGCAGCTCTACCGCACGGTGCCGGCAAGCTGGCACCTCGGCACGCCATTGCACGACTACCTCAAGCTGTCGGTGTCGATGAGCAACGGACCGGGCGTGACCGACAAGATGATCCGGAGCAAGCGCGAGATGCTGCGCCGGCTTGAAACCGGGTTCTACCCGATGGCGGATGCGAGCGGGCCGGAAGGCATGGCGGAGTTCCTGCGGATCTCGCTGCGCGCCGAGGAAAGCTACCCGACTGCCGTGGCGGCCATGCCGGGGCTGCTGTTCGAGGATCACCTCGAGCCGATGCTGCGGGCGGCGTCGGCCGTCTAGCACGGCGTCATGCCCGCTCGATTATCCGGCGAGCGCCTTATCCACCTCGGCCGCGGTCGGCACCGACGGCTGGGCGCCGGGCTTGAGGCAGGCGAGGCTGGCGGCGACGGCGGCGCGGCGCATGGCGGCTTCGAGGTCGAGGCCCTTGTCGAGGCCGGCCGCGAGATAGCCGACAAACGTGTCGCCGGCGCCTACGGTATCGACCGGCTGCACCGGAAGCGCCGGAACGCGGATGATCTCGTCCGGGGTCGCGGCCATCGCGCCGTCCGCGCCCAGGGTGACGATGATGGTCTGCCGGCGGCTCGCGGCCCAGAGGTTCATCGCCGTCGGCAGGTCGCCGGTGGCCCCCCCGGCGAGCAGCGCGAACTCGCTCTCGTTCGCGACGACGATCGACGCCGTGCCGGCAACCGCCGCGGTGGTGTCGAGGAAGGGCGCGGTGTTGAGGATCGACACCGAACCGTTGAGGCGAGCGAGCCCGAGGGCACGCATCGTCGCGGCCTGCGGGATCTCCTGCTGCACCACGACCACGTCGCCCTTGCTCAGATGGCCGACGGCCTTGTCGGCGTCGTCGGGGGTCATGGTGGCATTGGTGCCCGGCACGATGCCGATGATGTTCTCGCCGTCGTCCCCCACCATGATCATGGCGATGCCCTGCTGCACGTCGAGCCGCCTGACCGCGCTCAGATCGACATTGTCGGCCTTGAGCAGCACCAGTGCCTGCTCGGCCATGCTGTCGTTACCCGCCGCGCCCACCAGCCTGACCATGCCGCCGGCGCGCTTGGCCGCCAGCGCCTGGTTGGCGCCCTTGCCGCCCGGGGCCGTGGCAAAGCTCGTTCCGGGCACCGTCTCGCCCGGAGCGGGAATACGGGTCACCCGGGCGATGAGGTCAAGGTTGATGGAGCCGAAGACGGTAATCATGCGATGGCTTTCAGAATTGTATTCCAGTTGCGGGAAGTGACGAGCGTACCCTTGGGCATCTGCTTTTCGAGCGCGACGAGGCCGCCGCTGTTGCCGGCATAGGTGCCGTCGGGCTTGCGCCAAAGGACGAGGAAGAGTTCGCGTTCCGTCAGCTTCGGTACGTCGAAATCGCCGGGAACGCGTTTCGGCTTGAACGCCGCCGGGAGCGGCTCGGCAAACAGCATGACGTACAGCTTGGCGTCGTCGCCTTCCGCGCGCTTGAACGGATCGGCGGCGGCCATCGCCTCGAGCTCATCCAGGGTGCGCAGCACAGTGCCGACGGCGAAGCCGAACTGCCGTTCGAGGCCGGCCTCGATCTGGTCCTTGAGGCCTTTGCCGGGGCGCGCGTCGAACAGCACATTGCCGCTCGCGAGCAGGGTTTTCACATTCTCAAATCCCATGGCCTCGAACGCCGCCTTGAGCTCGGCGCTCTTGACCGTGCGCTTGCCGAGGTTGACCCCGCGCAGGAAGGCGACGTAGCGCGTCATTTCTTCTTGCCGTTCGGGTAGATGGTCTCGCCCCGCTTCAGCATCTCGACGAAGCCGGCGATCTTCCTGGCCCGGCCGGCCGGCGTCTTCATATTGTGGGTGCGGAAGGCGAGGGAGAAGCGGTTCTGCGCGTTGAGCGTCTCGAACAGCGCCAGCGCCTTCGGTTCGGCCTCGATCGCGGCGAGGAGATCAGGCGGGAACTCCATGGTCTTCGAGCCGCCATAGGCGCGGTCCCAGCGGCCATCGGCCTTGGCGCGGTCGATCTCGGCCTGCCCTTCGGGCTGCATGCGGCCTGCTTTGATCAGCCGGGCCACATGGTCCTGGTTGCGCGTCGACCAGATGCTCTTCGGCCCGCGTGGTGTGAAGCGCTGCAGGAAGCTCCTGTCGTCGAACGACTTCTTGATCGCATCGATCCAGCCCCAGCAGAGCGCCACGTCGAGCGCCTCGGCATAGGTGACCGACGGCAGGCCCGAGTCCTTCTTGTGCGTCTTGATCCAGAGCTCGGAGGCCTTGGCGTGGTTTCTGGCGAACCACTTTTCGAGCGCGGCCTGGTCCTTGAACTCGCGGACCGCCTCTTCATTGACGACAAAGGGAGCCATTCAGGCGGCGGCCTCGTGGCGCAGCACCTTTTCGATGGCCGGGTCGAGCCTGTCGCTGTCGGGCAGCGCGATGAGGAAGATGCTGGCCAGCACGTCGCGGATCTCGCCGACGGTTGGAAGCATCCGGGTCGTGGTTTCACCGTTCCGATGCGTCTTGAGGCGGCCATTGAAGAGGCCGTAGCGCATTTCGCCATCGGTCCGCGCGGCCATCAGGATGTCGCGGAACATCACCATCGTTCCGTCGTTCATCGCCACGTAATCGTCGAGCGTCTGCGGCGCGAGGGTGAACTCGTACATCGGCCGCCAGTCGCCCCCGATCCTGGTCTCGAGCCGCCATTTCGGGTGGCCGCCCGTGAGCCGATAGGTCTCGCCGCCGACGGTCTGTTCGATATCGGCGCGCAGCCGCAACGGTCCCGCCATCACCTGGCCACCGAACCCGACATCGGCGAGGTATGCGGTGCCGCCCACCTCGACCGTCATCGCCATGTGGTTGAGCGCGACGTCCTCGTCCGCACCGCGGCCCCACAGAACCGCGGCGCCCAGCGGCGTCACCGCGTAGTCCATCGCTTCGAGCACCGCCTTGAACAGCAGGTTGTGCTCGAAGCAATAGCCGCCGCGCCGCTCGTTGAGCAGCTTCTGCTCGATATCGCTGAGCTGCAGCCGCACCGGCCGCTCCATCAGCGGATCGAGATTTTCGAACGCGATCGCCGCCGGGTGCTGCCGGTGCAGCATCTGCAGCGTCTCCAGGGTCGGTGCGATCGACCCCGAATAGTTGATCCGCCTGAGATAGGCGTCGAGATTGGCTTCTTCGCTCACCGAAAATCCCCGCCGCCGATTCCGGGACGGCCATAATGGTCAAGGCCGCCCCGTTTGTCACCAGACCAGCGACATCGCCGGCTCGAGCCCCAGGATCTCGGGCGTGTAGCGCAGCATGTTGCGCATTTCGGGCGGCAGTTCCGGGGTTTTCTCGTGCCCGCGGACCAGGGCGACGTGGAAGCAGCGGTGACGGACCACCGGCACTGCCGGGACGTCGTTGACCGCCTCGAGCGTGGCGAAGGCGGCGAACGGATCCATCCCCGCCTTGCGCAGCAGCAGGCGCAGCCAGAGATGGTAGTTGCCGATCTGCTCGGGGAAGCGGACTTCCGAGATCAGCGCGCTGAGCCGCTCGCCGGCCCTAATGCTGCGTACGCCCTCGCTCGGCCGCACGGTGCGCAGCAGCAGCGTTTGCGCGTCGCGCGTGAGGGCGGCGGCCTCGGCCCGGCTCTGCGTCCAGTCCTTGCCGGCATGGAAGGCGGCCAGGGCTCGCCGCCGCGCCGGCATGCTCGGATAGCCGCGCAAAACCAGAAGGCGGTCGGGATGGTTGTCGACGCGGAACTCGCCGAGCGCATGTCCGCCGGCCGCGAGGAACGGCCCGGTCAGCCGGTCTTCGACCAGCGTCAGATATTTCTCCGACCTGAATTTCTCCGTCCGGATGTCGTGCAGCTCGATGATCGGGCAGGCCGCTGCCTGGTCGGTCCATTGGAAGTTCATGACGCCTCTCCTTCCGCTCTTTCCCACGGTGCGCCGAGACGGTACAACGCGATGCCTGACACCGACTGTCAGCCTTTCGGGAGAGGGGCAAAAAATGCGTGCGAGCCGGCTCCTGTCGATCATGATGCTGCTGCAGGCCAAGGGCCGGATGAGCGCCGAGGCGCTCGCCGCCGAGCTCGAGGTTTCGGTGCGCACGATCTACCGCGATATCGACCAGCTCAGCGCTGCCGGCGTGCCGGTCTATGCCGACATCGGCCGCAACGGCGGCTTCGCACTGCTCGACGGCTGGCGCACCCGATTGACCGGCCTCACGGCGCCGGAAGCGCGTGCCCTGTTCCTCTCCGGCCTGCCGGGACCGGCGAGCGAGCTCGGGCTCGGCGACGAGGTGGCGGCGGCGGAACTGAAGCTGCTGGCGGCGCTCCCCGCCGACTGGCAGAGCGAGGCGACGCGCATGTCGTCGCGCTTCCACCTCGACCCCAAGGGCTGGTTTTCGACCGGGCCGCGGCCCGAGTTCCTCAAGGCGGTTGCCGAAGCGGTGTGGACCGAGACGCGCATCACCATCCGCTACGACAGCTGGACGCAGATCAGCGAGCGCACCGTCGAGCCGCTCGGGCTCGTGCTCAAGGGCGGCATCTGGTACCTCGTGGCGCGCCGCGAGACCGGCATGCGAACCTACCGGCTCAGCCAGATCCAGGCGCTGACCATCACCCAAGAGCGCTTCACCCGGCCCGACGATTTCGACCTGCCGCGGCACTGGCAGGACTCGACCGCCGCGTTCGAGCGCGAAGTCTATGTCGGCGTCGCGCGGGTGCGGGCGACGCGCGCCGGCGTGTCGCGCCTCAAGGACATCAGCCAGCGCTGCAAGGAAGAGATCGAGGACCAGGTCGTCGTCTTCGGCGACGACGGCTGGGCCGAGCTCGACGTGCCGATCGAAGAGGAGCGCTGGGCCGCCCGCGAGATGACGCGTGCCGGCGCCGAGGTGGAGGTCCTGGCGCCGGACTCGCTGCGCGTGCGCATGGTCGAGATCGCGACGCGCCTGGCGCAATCCTATGGTCTGCTGCCGCGTGCCGCCCGGCCGGCGCTCGTCGATGCAACCCTCGATGCAACCGCCTTCGACATCGGACGTTGAGCAGGCGGCTCGTATAAGGGCTGGCGCCACGTAGCGCCCCAAACGACCCCGCGGCCTTGATCGGCGCGGGGTCTTTTGTTTGAAACTGAAGACTCCCTGACAGCGAAAATGCTGCAAAGGCGACCGATCGAAATTGCCGCTCTGCGCCGGGCACTTTACAGATTTGTAAAGCCGGCAGGTTAGGCCGATGCGCTACACCGGCGGCGCCATTTCTGGGGGAGTTTCCATTGGGCAGACCTATCGTGCTGATCGCGGCGTTGCTGGGCGTCATCTGTCTTGTCGTCGCCATCGTGTATTTCGCGCTGCCGGCCGAATCGCTGCCGTCCTTCTTCCCCGGCCAGGCCGCCGGCGATGCCGGCCATCACTACAAGCACGGCATCGGCGCGCTGGTGGTGGCGCTGGTGCTGTTCGCCTTCGCCTGGTTCCAGAGCAAGCCGAAGGCCGCGGCGTAAAGGAAGACTCTGCACGGTGATATCCTACCTCCAGGCCATCCTGCTCGGCGCGCTGCAGGGCGTCGCCGAGCTGTTCCCGGTCTCGAGCCTTGGGCACACGGTGCTGATCCCGGCGATCCTGCACTGGCAGATCGACACCGGCAGCGACACCTATCTGTCGTTCCTGGTGCTGACGCATCTCGCCACCGCGCTGGTGCTGGTGGTGTTCTTCTGGCGCGACTGGATCAAGATCATCACCGGCGTGCTGCGCTCGCTGGCGCGCCGTGAGATCGCGGCCGACGACACCTATGCCAAGCTCGGCTGGCTGCTGATCGCCGGCACCATTCCGGCCGGCATCCTCGGGCTGCTGTTCGAGGAGGAGCTGAAGACCATCTTCGCCTCGGCAACCGTGGTGGCCATCGCGCTGATGCTCAACGGCATCGTGCTGGGGCTGGCGGAGCTCATGCGGCGTCGCGCCGCCGAAGGGGCGGGAGATGACCAGAAGCTTGCCGAGATGAGCTACGTGAAGGCCGTCGGCATCGGTATCGCACAATGCCTCGCGCTGATCCCCGGCTTTTCGCGCACCGGCCTCACCATCGGCGGGGGGCTGCTGAGCGGCCTCAGCCACGAGAACGCGGCGCGCTTCTCGTTCCTGCTCGCGACCCCGATCATCCTTGCCGCGGCAGTGCTGAAGGTGCCAACGCTGGTGCTCTCGGGGAACGATGTCGGCGAGGCGTTCGTCGGCGCCGCGTGCGCCGCGGTCAGCGCCTGGCTGTCGGTGCGGTTCCTGGTCAGGCATTTCGAGACCCACACCATGCGGCCGTTTGCCATCTACTGTGCGGCGGCTGGGCTGATTTCGCTGATCCTTCTCCACTGAGCGAGGTCGAAAAATCGAATGCGATGCCGTCCATCCGGCTTTTCAAACGTTTTAAATCGCTGTAGGTCACGGCCACGGAGGATTTTCCATGACTGCGCTGGTCCTGGCCGCGGCCAAAACGCTTGCGTTCGAGCCGCTGGAGCACCGTGAACTTCTGCCCGGCGAAGTGCGCATCCGAACGCTCCTTTCCGGCATCAGCGCCGGCACCGAGCTGTCGCAATATCGCGGCACCTCGCCCTTCATGAGCCGGCAGTGGGACGAACGGCTGCGGCTGTTCCGTCCGTCCGACACGCCGAGCTGGACCTATCCGGTGCGCAACCTCGGCTACGAAGAGGTGGGCGAGATCGTCGAGACCGGCGGCGACGTGACCGCTCTCAAGATCGGCGACCGGGTGTTCGGCACCTGGGGCCACCGGACCGAGCACGTCTGGGCGGCGACCGACGCGGCGCAGCGGCGGATGCCGGACGGCGCCGATCCGCGCATCGGCATCTTTTCCCATATCGGCGCGGTCGCGCTGAACGGGGTGCACGACGCGCACATCCGCATGGGCGACCTCGTGGTGGTGTTCGGCCTCGGCGTGCCGGGACAGATCGTGCTGCAGGCGGCGCGCGCTTCGGGCGCGACGGTGATCGGCGTCGACCCGGTCGCGAGCCGCCGGGCGATGGCGGAGCGGCTGGGCGCCGACCGCACGCTCGACCCGACGGCCGGCCCGGTCGGTGAGCTGGTCAAATCCGAGACCGGCGGGCGCGGCGCCGATGTGTGCATCGAGGTCTCGGGCGTGCCCTCGGCGCTGGCCGAGGCGATGCGCACCGTGGCCTATGCGAGCCGCGTGGTGGCGATGGGATTCTTCCAGGGCGAGGCGCGCGGGCTGCAGCTCGGCGACGAGTTCCATCACAACCGCATCGAGCTGATCTCGAGCCAGATCTCGGGCGTGGCGCCGGAGGCAAGCCACCGCTGGAACAAGCCGCGGCTGTGGCAGGCGGCGGTGCGGCTGCAGCATGAGGGCCGCTTGAACCTTGTTCCACTCATCACCGACACCGTGCCCTTCGGCAACGCTCCGGCGCTGTTTGAACGGCTCGACAAGGGCGATCCGGCCATCCTGCAATCGGTCCTGAGCTTCGAGGGTGCGGCATGACCCTGCGCGTCGGCCTGCTCGGCACCGGTGGCATCGGCGCGCGCCACGCGGCCGCGGTACAGAAGGCCACCGGGCTGGCGCTGGTCGCTGCCTGCGGCCGCGAGCTGAGCCGCGCCGAGGACTTTGCCAAGCGCTTCGGCGTAACCGCCTATGACGATTTCGAGCGCATGCTGGAGGCCGAGCGGCTCGACCTGCTGATCGTGGCGCTGCCGCCATTTGCCCACACCGGGCAGGTGGAGCGGGCCGCAGCGCTGGGCGTGAACCTGCTGGTCGAAAAGCCGATCGCGCTCGATCTGGGGCGGGCGGCGGCGATGGTCGAAGCGAGCCGCGACGTCATCGCCGCGTGCGGCTTCATGTACCGCTTCGGCGGCGCGGTGGAGCGCTGGACTGCGATGGGGGAGGCGGGCGAGACCGGAACGATCGGGCACTTCTCCGGCGCGTTCCACTGCAATGCGCTGCATGCGCCCTGGTGGCGCGACCGCGACAAGTCCGGCGGTCAGATGGTGGAGCAGTTGATCCATATTGTGGATTTGGCGCGCTGCTCGCTGGGAATGCCGCAGACGGTTTACGCCCGTGCCGCCAATCTCTTTCACCGCGACATACCGGGCTACAGCGCCGAGGACGTAAGCGCCATTCTGCTCGGCTACGACGACGGCCGTATCGGCGTGCTGCACGCCTCGAACGCGGCGGTGCCCGGCCGCTGGATGAAGGGCTGGCAGGTGGTCGCCGAGAAGGCCACCGGCATCTTCGCCGACTGGAACAACGCCGAGATCGTACACACCACCGGCGAGCCGGTGAGCGAACGGATCGCCTCGACCGCCGATCCGTTCGTTGCCCAGCTCGAGGATGTCCGCGACGCGATCGTCGACAAGCGGCCGCCGCGCGTGCCGCTCCGCGATGGGCTCGAGACGCTGCGCCTCGTGCTCGCGGCGCGGCAATCGGCGGACGAGCGGCGGGAAGTATCGCTGTGACCCTGGCGCTGGGCGGCATCCGGCTCGCGGACATCGAGCCGATCGTCGACGGCGCGCCGAGCCCGGAGGCGCGCATCGAAACGCGCGTGCGCGACGGCCGCACCGAGCTGACCGTGGTGCTGCCGCGCGGCGGACGGCTTGCCTCGATCGGGGTGCGGCTCCAGGCGCATGGCGTCCGGCAATACCTCCGCAACGGATATATGAGCTGGGACGGCAGCTTCTTCGTCGAGCCGGCGACGGCGCGCGAGGTGGCGAAGGCCGATGCTCGGCTCACCGCCGGCTATGCCATGACGGCGCTGCTGCCGGCAGAGGGCGAAGGCGCGGTGGTCCTCGGGTTCCTGCGCCACGATCGCTTCCAGTCGCGGGTGAGCTTTGCG
>DATMTK010000141.1:0-41528 GCA_035564755.1 Devosia sp.
GAATTGAGTTCCGGCCCTGCCCGCGGCCCTCTAGACTCCCGCTCCCGGGGGCACGATTCGAATGCCCGCCAGCGCCAGAAAGGATCCGGCATGTCGCTCAAAGTGGAACTCAAGCCCGGCGAGCGCCTCATCATCGGCGGCTGCGTCATCACCAATGCCGATCAGCGCACCCGCCTGACCATCGACGGCAAGCTGCCAATCCTGCGCGAGAAGGACATCATGACGCCGGCCAAGGCAGACACGCCCGCAAGGCTGATCTACCTCGCGGTACAGCTCATGTACCTCGAGGGCAGCTTCCAGGCGTCGCGGACCGAGTACTTTACCCTGGTTAACGCGATCGCAACCGAAATGCCTGCTTGCGTGCCCCTCTTGGACGAGATCAACAATGAGATATTAACTAATAATCTTTACAAAGCTCTGAAGGCTTCCAAGAAGCTGATCGAGTTCGAGCAAGAGCACTCCCACAATGCAGAATCAAGCGGTGCAGGCCTATAAGCAGGCCGCACGCCAAACCGTCCCCCCGCGTGACCTCGAAGCTAACCTGCTGTCGGCTGCGGCGGCGCACTTCCAACGTATCCGTGAAAATTGGGACCTGCTGTCGAGCGAGCTCCCCACCGCGCTGAAGTTCAATCGCCAGATCTGGACCATCTTTCTCACCTCGGTGACCGACGCCGCGTCGCCTCTCGCCATGGATGTGCGCCAGCACGTTGCCAATCTCGGCGTGTTCGTGCTCTCGCAGACCGCCGAGCTGCAGGTCGCACCGGAGCCTGAGAAGCTCGATATCCTGGTCAAGATCAATCGCGAGCTTGCGGCCGGCCTCCGCGGCGACGCCGGCTGATCCCGCCTTGCATTGCGGAATGTCAAAACGGCGCTCCAGAAGCGCCGTTCCCATTTTTGGGAGAGGTTGGGCATAGAACCCGACTAGAACTTCAGTTCTTGTTTTCCTCCCCCGAGGGGGCGGCGCGCTTGCGAGCCTCAGCCATTCGGCAAGCCGGGGTGGAGGACTCTCGGTGATCTACCGCACCCCACCCAACCCAGCTCGCTAGGGCCTTCGGCCACGCTTCGCCACCCCGCACTGGGGAGGGAAACCGGCGCACGACCGGCGCCCTCAACTGCGCGTTGCGTAGGCCTGTTTGACGCTGACCGTTCCGGTGACCGGGTCGGTTACCGCTTGAGCCACCAGCGCCCGGCCATTGCTTCCAAGCACGAACTTGCTGTCGCCGATGCGGAACGAACTGTTGCCGATCAGCACCTGGCTGGAGTTGACGGTGCTGCCGCTCTTGTAGGTCACCGTGGCCCGAAAACCCTGGACATTGGAGATCTGGACCGAAAACGAGGTGTTGTCGCCGAACTTGCCGGTCCACTTGCCCTGGTAGTCGGCGGGGTCGACCGCCGTGTATCTCGTCGGCGTGTAGCTCGCTTGACCGACAGTCGAGTAGTTCGTCGCGAGGATGCTGAAGATGCTCGTTGTCACCCTTGCGGCCTTTCCAAGTCCTGTCCGAAGCTTAAGCGGAGTCGGTAAACGGCAGCTTGTCGCGACCGGCCGTCTTGCCGGCAAATATCAGCCTGTCGGCAGGTAGTTGACCAGCGACAGATGCGCGATCAGCGACGTCGCCTGGTAGCTCGCCTGCAGCCGGGTCTGCAGGGCGAGCAGTTCCGTCGCCACCTGCTCCTGCGGCACCGTCTCGAGATCACTGACCATGTTGGTCAATTGCGCCTGGTATGCGGTCTGCTGCTTTGAGACATTGCTCATCGTCGTCTGCGCGTTGGCAAGTTCCACGGTGAGCATATTGATCGATCCGGGCTCGCTTGCATGCGTTGCTGCGAGCCGGTCCTGATTGCGCGTGGCAATCGCGTCGAACCGTCCTCCCGACGTCGCATCGGAATTCGAAAAATTCTGGATCGACATCACGGCAAGCGCCCGCACCAGGTTCACCGTGCCGTTCTCGTTCGCCTGCGCGCCGTATTGCACCGTGGCGTGGTCGTCGATCTTTGCCGTGATGCTGCCGCGCGCATCGGCGGAATCGCCGCCCTGGTACCAGGTGACGGTATTGGTCGGATCGGCAGCCACCAGTTGCGTCGCCGTCGCAAAGTTCGGGCCCTGCACGCGCATCTGCGTCTGGCCTTGCCCCGTAAAGAACTCGTTGGCCGCCTGGTTGTTGGACGCCGCGACCAGCGTCGTCCCGGCCTCGCTCTGGATCGACGATTGCAGCGCCGTCGTGAAGTTGGCGGCTGTCGCCGTCGCGTCCGCACCGACCTGGAACTGCCCCGCCCCCGGGGTGCCCGTTGTCGCCGTGAGCGTGATGCTGTCCGAGGTGCCGTCCGGCAGCGTCAGCCCGATGGTGATCTTGTCGCCGTCGGTCGGCAGCGCCGTGAACTGCACGCCCAGCGACTGCGGTGCCGTCCCGTTCGGCTGCGTCAGCGTGACCGCTGCGCTCGTCGTGCTCGCCGTCGACAGCTTGAAACCGAAGGGTTGTGCGGCGTCCTCGGCCAGCGTCGCCGTGTCGGCGGTACTGCTGAGCGTCAGCCGCCCCATGCCGTCGCCCACGTCCGCCTGCTGTCGCTCCGAGGCGACTTGTGCGAAGCCCGCCTTGCCGTTCGCGCCGTTGATCAGCTCATCGGTGCTCGGCACGGGAACGGCGTCGGTCTTGTTGCCGGAGAACAGGTAGCGGCCGGCGACGTCGGTATCGAGCAGGTTCACCACCTGGTCGAGATTGCTGTACGCCAGGCTCGGCGTCGTGCCGAAATTGCCGTTGCTCGAACCATAGGCGCTCGGCGTCATCGCCGACTGTGCCGTGCTTTGGATCGTGGCGAGCTGCGAGGTCACGGTGTTGAACATGGTGAGCCGCGTGTTCACCATCTGGATGCTGCCGGCATAGCTGTCGATCCGGCTCGACGCCGCACGCAGCGACAAATCGTAGGATCGGCTGGTGCCCATGTCCGCAAGCGTGTTCGCCTTCTGCCCGGTGGCGAGCTGCTGCTGCAGCGTACCGAACTGGTCGGTCATCTTGTTGATGAGCGACATGCTGGTCTGCAGCGGATAGAGCTGGCGGTTGATGATGGTCATCTACGCAAAGGACTCCTCTAGATCTGCATCAGCTGGTTCATCAGGTCCTGCACGGTGGAGATCACCCGCGCATTGGCCGAGTACGCATTCTGCAGTTGGATCAGCCGCGCCATCTCGTCGTCGACATTGACGCCGTAGGCCGTGCCGAGACGCTGGTTGATCGAATCCATCGTCATCGACTGCGTGTCGTTGTTGGTCGAGGCCGTCGCCGCCATGTTGCCGACATCGTCCATCGTCTGCGAGATCATGCCGCTGATGGTGCCGCCGAGCCGGGTCGCCGCCGGATCTGTCGTTACCGACTGCGGCGAGGCGAAGATCAGGCCCTGCAACTGGTTGAGCGCCTGGTTGGCCCGCGTTGGATCGCCCAGCGACGTGCCGCTCTGATATTGCACCAGCAGCCGGTTGTCGCTCTGGACGGCGCTGTTGACCTGGATGCGCGCGGCAAAGCCGGTCTGCTGTCCCTGCCCGCTCAGCGAGCCGGTGAAGTCGCTGTTGTTGTTGTCGGTAAACAGGCTGAACGCGGCAGCGCCGGTCTGTAATCCCGTTACAGTCGCATTGGCGGTCAGTGAGCCGACATCCGTCGTGCCGGCGGCGCCGTCGTCGAGTACGGTGATCGCGGCACTCGGGCCGCTGCCGCTGCCGCTGACCGTGAACGACGGCCCGAGGATGGCGCTGAGCTTGCTCACCACCGCGCTGGCGTCGCCCGACATGTCGACCGACACGACGCGCATGCCGTTGGCGTCGACATAGTCGGTCGGGGTCGTCGAGTTGATCACCCGCAGCGACTTGTCGGTTCCGCCCTGGCTGTAGTCGAGCGTGAAGTCGTCGCCGTCGCGGATCGTGCCGAGGTCGAGGCTGTAACCGGACTTGCCCCCCGCCGAGGCGGCCGTGCCGCTGGTCTGCGTGGTCGAAAACGCTTTGGAGACGCCGGCCGCGATCGAGTCGAGCTCGCCCTGCGCCTGGACCAGCGTGGTGTCGCGCAGATTGACCAGCGCCGCGAGCGTGCCCGATTGCAGCGCCTTTTGTTGCACCAGGTCGATCGTGTTGCCCGACGTCGAAGTGAGAGTGAGCTGGCCGACGCTGCTCTTGCTCGGATCGATATTGAACAAGCTGGTGGCCGTCATCGCCCCGGCCGGCTGGAAGTTGAACACCGCCGCCTTGCCGTCCAGGATGCTCACGCCCGAGCGCGTCATCAGCGACACGGTGCCGTCATTGGCATATGTCGCCTTGACGTCCACCATCTCGGACACTTGCGACACCAGCCGGTCGCGCTGATCCTCGAGCGCGGCTCGCGACGCGGCATCGTTGGTCTGGATCGCCAGCCGCGAATTCACATCCTGCAACGACTGCAGCGACTGGTTGAGCGTCTTGACCGTCGAACCGATCTGCGTCTCGGCGTCCTGCCGCAATCCCTGCACATTGGCCGACAGGGTATTGAGGCTGGTCGACAGGTTTTGCGCCGCCTGCACGGCGGTCGCGCGGGTCGCGTAATCGTCCGGGCTCGTGCTCAGCGATTGCAGCGCCGTCTGGAACGAGGCGTAGACCGTATCGAGCGAGCCGTCGTCCCCGGGCTTGCCGAAATAGGTCTGCAGCCGGTTGAGCGTATCGAGCCGCGTGCTGGCGTAGCTCGCGTCGGATGTCGCCGTCGTATAGGCCGCCTGCAGCGTCGAGTTGAACGCTCGCTCGACGCCGCCGGTTCGCGCATAGATCGAGCCGGCACCGAGCGAGTCGATGACACTCAGCGATTGCACATGGTAGCCGGGCGTACCCGCGTTGGAGACGTTCCTCGAAACGATCTCCAGCGCGTTCTGGCTCACCGACATGCCCGAGAGCGCGTTATCGAGAGATGCGCTGAGCCCCATGCTGGTCCGACCTCACTCTACTCGACCGATCCGCCTCAGCGGATCATGTTCAGCGCCTGCTGCAGCATGTCGTCGGCGGTCGTGACGATCTTGGTGCCCGCCGCATAGGCCTGCTGCGTAACGATCAGCTTGGTGAACTCGGTCGAGATATCGGTGTTCGAGCTCTCGAGCGACGAGCCGATCACCCCGCCATCCGAGTTGAGCACCGGTTCGCCGGAATCCGCCGTCGCCGCGAAGATGCCGCCGTCCAGCCGCTTGAGGTTGTTGGCGGCGTTGAAATTCGCCGTCACCACCTGGGCCGTCTCGACCGTCTGGCCGTTGTCGTACGACACCACCACGCGGCCGCTGTCGTCGATCGACACCGAGGTGTACTTGCCCGCCGCGTAGCCGTCCTGCGTGAGGGTCGTCACTCCGGCCGTCCCATTGGGATCGGCAAACTGTGTGATGCCGCCGCCACCGAAGTTGAGCTTGACGTTGCCCAGCAACACGCCGTCGACCGAGACACCGGTAAGATCCGTCTCGGTGATCGACGGGTTCAGCGCGCCATCGGCGCCGAAGGTGTAGGTCTGGCCCGCATTGGTCCACATTGTCTGGCCGCCGGTAGCCGCACTGTTGGACTCGTAGAAGAGCTGCCACTGGTCGGAGCCACCCGAGGCGGTCGAGGCGATCTTGGCCCAGCGTAGCTGCACGTTGGCCGGCGCGCCGTTGCTGCCGTATACGGTGATCGCGCCGCCCGAGATCGACTGGTTGATGAACGCGCTGCTGTCGTCGGCGCTGACCGTGCTGACCGTCCCGGTGCCTGGCGTCGGCGTCGAGGTGCCTGCCGTCGA
Organism: Devosia sp.; assembly: GCA_035564755.1. Lineage (GTDB taxonomy): Bacteria > Pseudomonadota > Alphaproteobacteria > Rhizobiales > Devosiaceae > Devosia_A. The sequence goes on from DATMTK010000141.1 coordinate 5,760, forward strand.
CGCCGCAAGACCGAGGGCCGCGCTCAGCCCCGAAGCCGCCACATCGGCCACCGCGATGGTGTCGCCGGTTCCCTTGGTCGCCGAGGTGCTGGTCAGCACCACATGGCCGCCCGAATCGACCGTTGCCGCCAGCGTCGTGACACCGGCGCCCGAAAGAGCGCTGTTGATCGCCGACTTGACGTCGTTGGCCGAGTAATGGCCGTCGCCGTTGGTTCCGCCGGTCGCCGACAGAGTCACCGTCGTCGCCGCGCCGCCATCGAGCGAGATCGTGAACGACTTGTCGCCGCCCGAAACGTCGATGCCGCCTGCGGCATTGACGCCGTTCGTGGTGGTGACGATCGACGTTCCAAAGCCGCCGCCGGCCGTGGTGCCCGGATCGACCGAGAAGTTCGACGTCGTCCCGGTCGCCGAGTTCGTGAGCACGATCTTGCCGGCGTCGGGGCCCGTACCCGCCGCGGCGGTTACCGTCGAGCCGCCGGCCGTAAGATCGTGGTTGATCTTCTGGATCGCCTCGGCGAGCGTGTATTTGTGCGTCGCGGCATCGGCGATGGCCGTTGTGCCATCGGTGGTGCCGTCGAACGTGATGGTCTGGCTGTCGATGACGATGCTGTCGTTGGTCGTGCCGTCGCCGGCGAACTCGTTGCCGGCATAGTCGCTCGTTGCCATGGTCGAGCCGCTTGCCGCGGCGGTGGTCGAGGTCGCCAGCGCCATCGATCCCGTCGCTACGGCGTTCGCCAGCGTCGGCGGACCGGCCGGCAGGAAGTCGCCGGGCTGCAGCAGTTCGCTGCCCGTCGTCTTCGAGGTCTGGTAGGCGCCATCCTGCGGCAACTGCGGCAGGTTGAGCTGGTAGTTGATGCGCGTCGTCGGCTGCGCCGGCAGGAACGAGTTCGACACGCGGATCACCTGCGGCAGCGAGCTCGACACGTTCCCCGTCTTGGAATCGATCGGCAGGCCCTGGAGGTAGTAGCCCGACCCGTTGACCAGATAGCCGTCCTTGTTGATGTCGAAATCGCCGCGGCGCGTATAGTAGCTGGTGTTACCGAACACCGGGGTGCCGTCGGACTCGCCCAGCGCCGGCTGCACCACGAAGAAGCCGGAGCCGTTTACCGCCATGTAGGTGGAGTTGGTGACCGACTTCACGTCCCCCTGCAGCGTATTGGTCGATTGCGACTGCGCCAGCACCGAGCCCGAGCTCTGGATCTTGGCCGGCTGGTCGGGGATCAGGTCGAGGAAGCTGGTGTCGACGCGCTTGAAGCCGATCGTCTGCGAGTTCGCGATGTTACCCGAGATGTTTTCGAGCGCGAACGATTGCGCGTTCAACCCCGTCACCGCGGTTGAGAGAGCCCCGTAGATACCCATTGCCGTCCTCGTATGCTTCAGGCCGCGTCACGCGCGCCTACTCGGCACGTCCGATGCAAGGCCAGTGCCAGATTCTCAGATCGTTGATTTAACTGTACTTTCTGCCAAACGCTGCCGATCGACCAGGCAAATGCGTCCGGCCGGCACGGCAGATTCTGCCGCGCCGCTTGTGCACTCGAAACGCTTCCTCTAAACGCGTCACCCGGGCCAACCAGGCAAAACAGCCATGCTTTTCAACACGGCGGACGAATTTCATGACGCACCGCGTCACGCTGTGACGGTGTTCGGCATGGCCGGTGTCGGCAAGACACGGCTCGCCGCGCTGCTGCGCAAGAGCCAATGGTTCCACTATTCGGTCGACTACCGCATCGGCACTCGCCACATGGGCGAGTTCATCACCGACAACTTCAAGCTCGAGGCGATGAAGCAGCCCTTCCTGCGCGACCTCCTGCGCTCGGACTCGATCAAGATTTCGTCGGCCATCACCTTCTCCAACCTCGATCCGCTCTCGACCTATCTCGGCCGGCCGGGCAACAAGGCCAAGGGCGGGCTGCCGCTCGACGAATACCGCCGCCGCCAGGAGCAGCACCGCGTCGCCGAGACGGCCGCCCTGCTCGAGGTACCCAGTTTCATCCAGCGCGCCCACGACCTCTACGGCTACGACAACTTCATCGCCGATACCGGCGGCTCGCTGATCGAGGTCTGCGACCCCGACAACCCTGCCGACCCGGTGATCAAGACGCTGGGCGAAAGCACCGCGCTGGTCTACATCCGCGGCACCGAAAAGGACGCCGACGAGCTGATCCGCCGCTTCCGGCACGCGCCCAAACCGATGTATTACCAGCCGCCCTTCCTCACCAGGAAATGGGCGGAGTTCAAGAAGCTCAGCAAGATCGCCGACGACAACAAGGTCGATCCCGACGCCTTCGGCGCCTGGGGGTTCGAGGCGCTGCTGCACGATCGCCTGCCCCGCTACCAGAAGCTCGCCGACAAATACGGCTACACCATCGAGGCGGCCGATCTCGCGACCGTCCGCGACGGCGAGGAATTCGTCGATCTCGTCTCGACCGCGATCAAGGGCCGAATGCGCAGCGGCCGCGGTTGACCGAACGAGCCGTCTTCGGATCGTTCGGACAGAGCAACCGGAAAAGCTGAGCCGTCCGCGTCATCCCAACTGAGATCGCATCATGCCCATTCGCATTCCCGACCACCTTCCCGCCCGCAAGACTCTCGAACACGAGGGCGTCGTCGTCATGGATTCCTCCCGCGCCTCGCGGCAGGACATCCGACCGCTGCAGATCGGCCTGCTCAACCTGATGCCCAATAAGGAGCGGACCGAAACGCAGTTCTCGCGCCTCATCGGCGCGACCCCGCTGCAGGTCGATCTGACCCTGGTCCGCGTCACCGACCACAAATCCAAGAACACGTCCGAGGACTATCTCAAGACCTTCTACTCGACCTGGGAAGACGTCCGCGCGCGCAAGTTCGACGGCTTCATCGTCACCGGTGCCCCGATCGCCCATTTGCCTTTCGAGGAGATAAAATACTGGCCCGAGATGGTCGAGATCATGAAGTGGACGCAGACCCACGTGCACCACACCATGTTCATCTGCTGGGGCGCCCAGGCCGCGCTGCACCACTTTCACGGCGCCGAACGCTACCGCATGCCGCAAAAGGCCTTCGGCGTCTTCCGGCACAAGGTCCTCAATCCGCGCTCGGCATGGCTCCGCGGCGTCTCCGACAGCCCGATGATCCCGGTCAGCCGCTACAACGATATCGACCGCCGGACCCTCGGTCCCGACCTCGAGATTCTGATCGACAACGACGAGATCGGCGTGTGCTTCATCGACGACCCCAAACACCGGGCCGTGCACATGCTCAACCATCTCGAATACGACAACCGGTCGCTCGCGGACGAATACGAGCGCGACCTGAAGGCCGGTCTCAACCCTGTGCTTCCCGTCAACCTCTTCCCCAACGGCGACACCACCGTCGATCCCGAGAACCGCTGGCGCAGCCACGCCCATCTGCTGTTCCAGAACTGGATCAACGAAATCTACCAGACCACGCCGTTCGACATGGCGAAGATCGGCGAGGGTTGAGCTCAATCGCTCCATCGTCATGGCCGGGCGAAGCCCCGGCCAACCAGATGGAAGCGCGTCGCGCGCCGAAGGCTTGGCTGGGGTCCGCGGATCAAGTCCGCGGATCGCGGAGCAAAGAGATCGGTTATTTCTCCGCCGCCGCCTTCAGCCCATCCAGCATCATCGCCCAGTTCTTCTTGAACTCGGCCTTTGTCTTGTCGTCGAAGTTCTGCGCCTTGCCGCGGGCATACTGCCCGAGCGTCACCTTCGTCTGGCCGCCCTGCGGCGTGAGCGTATATTTGACCGCGTTGAAGCTTTCGGGAGGCTCCGGCGTCTTCGCCCAATGCGTGAAGCTCAGCTCCTTGCCCGGCACTGCGGTCTCGATGACGCCGTAGTCGGTGAACGCGTGGCCTTGCCAGTCGCCGTGCAGCGTATATTTCGAGCCCGGCTGCCAGTCGGTGTCCATCGTTGCGCCCATGAACATCGGCGAGGTGCGGTTCGTCATTGCCGCCCAGACTTTGTCGGGCGATGCCGCAATCGTCGTTTCGACCTCGACCACCGGCGCGTCGGCGTTGGCGTCCATGCATTCCTCCTCAAGCGAACAAAAAGAGAACAACTGTCCCCGGCATAAGTCAAGAACCCCGTCGCAACGGCCCTCCCTGCAGAGCGGTTGCTTGCATTTGCCGACTGAAGACCTACGTCATCGCGGGAACGGGACCCGCATGCCGCAATCGCCGACCAGCTTCGCCGACGAAATCGGCATCGCGCTCCACAATCTCGCCGATGCCGCGGCCGGGAGCGTCACGCCCACCCTCAGGATCGGCGTTACCGGCCTCAGCCGCGCCGGCAAGACCATCTTCATCACCGCACTGATCCACAACCTCTTGGCCGGCGGCCGCCTGCCCGGCTTTGCCGTGCTCACCGAAGGCCGGTTCATTGGCGCTCGCCTCGCCGAAGCCCCCGACCCCGGCGTCCCGCGCTTCGCTTACGAACAACATCTCGCAGCGCTTACCGGCAGCACACCGGTCTGGCCCGAGAGCACGCGGCGCATCAGCGAGCTGCGGCTGACCCTCAAGTTCCAGTCGGAACGCTGGTTCGCGGGCTGGACCGGGCCATCGACGCTCAACCTCGATATCGTCGACTACCCGGGCGAGTGGCTGCTCGATTTGCCGCTGCTCTCGCTGAGCTACCCCGAGTGGTCGGCGCAGGCACTCGATCGCGCCGGCCGCAACGGCGCACCGCCGGAGGCCGCTGCCTTCCTCGCCGCCGTCCAGGCGGTCGACACCGGTGCGCCCGCCACCGACACCGAAGCGGAAGCCCTCGCCCGCGGGTTTACCGCTTACCTCCGCGCCAGCCGCCGCGACGCGCACGCCCTCTCGACACTGCCGCCCGGCCGCTTCCTCATGCCCGGCGATCTCGAGGGCAGCCCCGCCCTCACCTTTGCTCCGCTTCCCGCTCCGGACAATACGCCCCGCAACGGCAGCCTCTACGCCATGCTGGAACGGCGCTACGAAGCCTACAAGGACATCGTCGTCCGCCCCTTCTTCCGCGACCACTTCGCCCGCCTCGACCGGCAGATCGTGCTCGTCGATGCGCTGCGTGCGCTCAATGCCGGCCCCGCCGCAATCGCCGACCTCGAAACGGCGCTGACCGACATCCTCGCCTGCTTCCGCCAGGGCGAAAGCAACCCCCTCACCCGCCTTGTCACACGACGGATCGATCGCATCCTGTTCGCGGCGACCAAGGCCGATCATCTCCATCATACCAGCCACGATCGCCTGGAGGCCGTCCTCAATCGCCTCCTCGCCCGCGCCGCACGCCGCGCCCGTTTCGCCGGCGCCGGCACCTCCTCCGTCGCTCTCGCCGCTGTCCGTGCCACCCGCGAAGGCCGCGTGCAGGATCTCGACGTCATCATCGGCACGCCCGAACCCGGCGAAACGCTCGACGGCACCGTCTATGACGGCAGCACCGAAATCGCCTTGTTCCCCGGCGACTTGCCCGAAAATCCTGAATCTGTGTTCGAAGCCAGGACGCCGGTCGAGCTGAACTTCCTGCGCTTCCTGCCGCCGCAGCAGCTCGAGCGCAACGCCGCCGGCGAGCCCGTGCTGCCGCACATCCGCTTCGATTCCGCGCTCGAATTCCTGATCGGAGACAAGCTCAGATGAAGCGCCCGGTCGCCATCCCGCTCACGTCCGAAGCCGAACTGCGCGTCGAGCCGCGCACGCCCCGCGCCTTTGCGTCCACCCACGCGGTCCCCACCACGATCACAGTAGAGTCCTATTCCGATCCGGCGCCGGATCCGGAGACCCTCCCGGTCGCCGCGCCGAAAATGGGCTGGCTCGCACGCCTGCTCTGGGGCACGGCCGGCCTCCTCGTCTCGCTCGGCCTCGGCCTCGGCCTCAACGCCCTGATCGCCAGCCTCTTCGCGCAGAATCCATGGCTCGGCTGGGTCGGCCTCACGATCCTCGGGCTCTTCCTTCTCGCGCTGATCGCCATCCTCATCCGCGAAATCGCCTCGCTCTGGCGCCTGCGCACCCTCGATCATTTGAAGCTGGCTGCTACAACCGCCCTCGCCACCGACAATTTGCGCCGTGCCTCCGCCATCGTCGGCGAGCTGGCCGGCATCTATGCCGGCCGCGCCGATCTCGCCGGCGCGCTCACCCGCCTCCATGCCGACCAGCAACAGTTCTTCGACGGCGGCGAGCTCCTCAAATTCACCGAGCGCACCCTGGTCGCGCCGCTCGATGCCCGTGCCCGCGCCCTCACGGCCGCCTCGGCGCGCCGCGTCGCGCTGGTCACCACCGTGTCGCCGCGCGCGCTCGTCGATATCGCCTTCGTGGTCTGGGAAAGCGTCCGCCTCGGTGGCGCCATCGCCCGCCTCTACGGCGCGCGCCCGGGCCTGTGGGGCACCTGGCGCCTGATCGGCGCTATCCTCGGCCATCTCGCGGTCACCGGCGGCCTGGTGCTGACCGACGGCGTCATCGAGCAGCTCGTCGGCCAGGGCCTCGCGGCCCGCCTGTCGCAGCGCCTCGGCGAGGGCGTTGTCAACGGCCTGATGACGGTTCGCGTCGGCATCGCCGCGATGCGCGTGGTGCGGCCGCTGCCCTTCACCACCGAGCCGACCCCGATGGTGAAAGACTTCCTGTCCGAGCTCGCCAACGTGCTGAAGTCGGCTGAAAAGCCCTGAGCTAACGGCCTAGGCGATCGCCGCCCGCTTCCGGAACACCGGCGTCAGCCACACCGCGGCCGCAGCCAGCAGCACAATCACCATGACCGTGAGGATCGCCCAGTCGTTGGTTTCGGGCTTCAGCACCATGTCGGCGATCACCACGAACAGCAGCACCGCATCGAACTTGGCGATGGTCAGGATCTCGCGGGACGTCGCCACCACCGCCGGCGTGACGCCGCCGGCCTGGAAGCCTGTCTCGACCTTCTTGGCCCGCGGCGTCAGCACCGCGACACCCAGCGTGATCGTCGCCGCCACCCCCACGAGCCCCAGGATCACCCACAAATTGCTCCACAGCCCGCCGACCGTCGCCGTCGCCACGCCGAAGATCAGGGTCGAGATGCTCGCCGGCACGTAGATGCGCTCGCCGGCCCAGGCCACCTGCCGAACGACCCCGACGAACTCGGCGTCGTCCTTGCCACGGTCGGCCTTGACCCCAAGCATGATCATGACGAAGGCGCCGCCGATCCAGATCACCGCGGACACGACATGCAGAAACTTCAGGAGTGCGTACCAGTCCATTTCCCCCTCCGGATTGAACTCACGCCCCCAGACTCGGGCAAATCGGGCCAGCACGCAATCACCGGCGTAAGAAAGTGAACAGTGTGTTCCTCAGGCCCCTGACTGTTCCGACTTGCGAACCAATCCACCAGGGCACATCTGGTGTCTCAGTTACAAATTGATACCGCCTGGGGCGGGGGTGCATTCCAATGTTCAAGGTCGCCGTTCTGGTCGGGAGCATCCGGCCGAATTCCTCCAATCTGCAGTTCGCCAGGGCGCTGGAAAAGCTCGCGCTCGGCCGCCTGCAGTTCGACGTCATCGATCTGGCCGCGCTGCCCTTCTACGACGAGACGCTGTGGGCCAACCCGCCAGCCGCCGTGCTCGACATGAAGCAGCGCATCGCCGCCGCCGACGCCGTCCTGTTCGTCACGCCCGAATACAACCGCTCGATCCCGGGCGTCCTCAAGAACGCCATCGACTGGCCGTCGCGGCCGTTCGGCCAGAGCGTCTGGGAGGGTAAGCCCGCGGCCATCGTCGGCGCCACCGCCGGCCAGTCCGGCACGGCGCAGGCGCAGGCCCACCTGCGCTCGATCCTGGTCGTTCTCGGCGTCATCCTGATGGGCCGCCCGGAGGTCTACCAGACGCTCAAGCCCGGCCTGATCGACGAGAACTTTCTGATCACCGACGAGCGCACCCGGCTGTTCCTGCAGAACTGGGTCGACAGCTTCGTCGCCTGGATCGCCCGCTTCGCCGTGCCGCAATCCCTGCGCGTCGCGGCCGAATAGCAGATCGAGTCCCGGTCCGCGCCCTGAGCCGGTGCCGGCGGCCTGCCCCACGCAGGATCGCCGGCGCTCAGGAGCGCGGACCGGGCTTCCGTCAGGCCGGAGCGCAGGCGGCTGGAGCCCGCCCGGCGACGGCCATGGGAAACGCATCGCTCGGCAATACCCGAGCCGATTCTCTTGAATTGTCGTGTGTCCCTCGGCTCGATCGCGGAACGCCCTCCGCGATCGAAGGCGCGGCTCATAGTGCGCCCCGTCTGAACCGGACCTGAACGTGCTACGCGGCGCCCGCGTCCTTGCAGGCGCTCGGCGTCAGGGTCAGCTTCAGCCCATCGAGCGCATCCGTGAGGATGATCTGGCAGCTCAGCCGCGAATTGGGCTTCTGGTCGAGCGTCGAGTAGATCAGGTCTTCCTCGTCGTCGCTGGCCGGGGCGAGCCTGCCGTACCAGTCGTCCTCGACCCACACATGGCACGTCGCGCAGGTGCACGAGCCGCCACACTCGGCCTTGATGTTGAGGCCCCAGTCGCGGATCACCTCCATGGCGCGCCAGCCCTCGAGCCCTTCGAGCTCGTGGGTTTCTCCCGCCTGGTCGGTGACGACGATCTTCATCGCGTCACCACGCGGCAATCGGCAGCAGGCAACAGGCAATGGGACCAACGAACGAGCCGGCACGCGATTGCCGATTGCCGATTGCCGATGGCCCACTCGACGGCCGATTGCCGACTGCCCCTTCCATCACACCACCCCCAGCTTGCGCTGCAGCTTGGTCGAGCTCGTCGTGTACTGAAACACCACGCGCTCATCCGGCGACACGATCTTCTTGGCCGCCTGCGCCATCAGCGCCGCCTCGTGGAAACCGCTCAGGATGAGCTTGAGTTTGCCCGGATAGGAATTGATGTCGCCGATCGCAAAGATTCCCGGCTCCGAGCTCTGGAACTTCTCGGTGTCGACCTTCACCACGCTCTCCTCGAGCTGCAGCCCCCAGTCCGCCACCGGCCCGAGCTTGATGGTGAGGCCGAAGAACGGCAGCAGGCGCGTCGCGTGCACCATCGCCTCGCCCGCATCCATCGCGAAGTGGACCGCCGAAAGCTGGCCGTCGGTGCCTTCGAGCCGGCTGATCTGGCCCAGCAGGAAGTTGATCTTGCCCTCCATCACCAGCTCCTTCATCCGGTTGACCGAGGCCGGCGCCGCCTTGAACGCGTCGCGCCGGTGCACCAGCGTCAGCGACCGGGCGATCGGTTGCAGGTTGAGCGTCCAGTCGAGAGCGCTGTCGCCGCCGCCGATGATCACCACGTCCTGGTCGCGGAAATCCTCGATCCGGCGGACCGCATAGAACACCGATTTACCTTCATAGGCCTCGATGCCGTCGACCGGCGGCCGCTTGGCCTGGAACGAGCCGCCGCCGGCGGCAATCACCACCACCTTGGCGAGGAAGGCCTGGTCGGCGTCGGTGGTCAGCAGGAACCGCCCGTCGGGCTGCCGGGCCAGCGTCGTCACGATCTGGCCGAAATGAAACTGCGGTCCGAACGGCGCGATCTGCTTCAGCAGATTGTCGACGAGTTCCTGGCCCGTCACCAGCGGAAACCCGGGAATGTCGTAGATCGGCTTTTCCGGGTAGAGTTCGGTGCACTGCCCGCCCGGCCGGTCGAGAATGTCGATCACATGGCATTTGAGGTCGAGCAGCCCGAGCTCGAACACCGCGAACAGGCCGACCGGCCCCGCGCCCACAATCACCACATCGGTTTCGATCGGATCGGTCATTTGTTTCTCTGTCCCGGCGTTCGCCCGCCGCATCGTCCTGTTGCAGCTCGCCCGCCCTTTATCCCAGGTGTCATCCCTGCGAAAGCAGGGAGCCAACTCTCCACCGGCGCAAGCTGAGGCTTGGGTCCCGCTTTCGCGGGGATGACACCCCGGCGGAGATAGAAGCTGCTATGCTTTCTCGGTTTCCACCGGCCGCCTCAGGAACGGTCGCGTCCCCACCGGCACTTCGGCCGAGCCGATCGGCTGGTAATAGTGGTGCACCGTTACCAGGTGCCCCGACTCCAGCGCCTTGCGGGTCGCCGGGTGCGTGACCACGAAGGCGTTGATGCCGCACCGCCGCATCAGTGTGAGCTGGTCCATCAGCACGTCGCCGATGGCGCGCAGCTCGCCGGTGTAGTGATAGCGCTCGGTGGCGAGCCGTGCCGTCGTGTAGCCGCGCCCGTCCGAGAACTTCGGGAAGTCGATCGCCATCGAAACGAACCGGCCGAGATCGGCCGTCACGTCCTCGATCGCATCGTCGGACTGGATCAGCAGCCCGTTCGGATGCGGATTGCTGCGCACCGCGTCGCGATTGGCGAGGAACACCTTGAGCGGAATATGCGTGTACCGCACGCTCGCCGGATCGTCTCCGTCGGCCCAGGCCCGGAACGGATCGGCGATGAACGCGCCGTCCTTGAACAGGTTCTTCTCTACCGCGGCCACCGGCTTCGCGATCGCTCCGTTGAAGTCGAAATGGATGCCGCACTCTTTTTTGTTGAGTCCGCGCCAGCGTCCGGCGCGCGGGTCCTCGCCCTCGGCAACGATCGTCGTGCACGGGGCGCAGCCGATCGATTTGTAGCCCTTAGCGAAGAGCGGATGCTCCGGCAACCCGTGCTCGGTCTTGTAGGCGTTCACGTCCGCGTCCGAGAAATAGGCCAGCGGGTTGACCTTGATGCGGTCGTCCGAGGTCAGCTCGAAATGCGGCAGCACGCCGCGCTCCGCTGTCTGGTAGCGCTTGCGGCCGGTCACCCAGCCGCCGAACTTGCCGATCTCGGCGTCGAGCGGCTCGGTCTTGCGGATATGGCAGCAACTATCCGGATCGGTCTCCCACAGATCGCCGCGCGGATCGAACCGTGCCAGATCCCTCGGGTCGGGCCGGAGCCAGCGCACATTGGTCAGCCCCAGATGCGTCCGCAGCGTTTCGACATACTGCAGCGTCTCGGGGAAGTGCTTGCCCGTCTCGAGAAAGTAGACCGGCAGCGAGGCGTCGACCAGCGACACCAGATGCAGCAGCACCGCCGAGTCGGCGCCGAACGACGAGACGATCGCGACGTCGTCTCTGAGCACGTCGGTCACCGCGTAGCGCAGCACCCCCAGTGCATCCATCTCGTCATAGAGACCATTGAGCGCCAGGATCTGGAGCGCCCGGTTCGGATCGGGCTCCGGCTGCTTGAGGGCAAGGTTAGTTGCCATAGAGCGCCTCCTTGAACGGCGCGTCGCCCACCCGGCGATAGACCTCGATGAACGGCTCGTCGGCGGTCTCCCGCCGCTTGATGTAGGTGTCCACCAACCGTTCGATGGCGTCCGGTACGTCGTCGGCAACAAAGCCGGGGCCCATCGTATCGCCCAGCGCCGCGCTCGCCGTGGCGTCGCCGCCGACGGTGATCTGGTAGAGCTCGGTGCCCTTCTTCTCGACGCCGAGAATGCCGATATGGCCGACATGGTGGTGGCCGCAGGCATTGATGCAGCCCGAAATCTTGATCTTGAGCTCGCCGATCTCGCGCTGCCGCTCGGGCGAGGCAAACCGGTGCGAGATCGCCTGCGCGATCGGGATCGAGCGCGCATTGGCCAGCGAGCAATAGTCGAGCCCCGGGCAGGTGATCATGTCCGTGATGAGCCCGGCATTGCCGGTTTGGAGCTCGGCCTCGACCAGCGCGTCGTAGATCGTCCTGAGGTCCGAAATCTTCACATGCGGCAGAACGAGGTTCTGCTCATGCGTCACGCGCACCTCGTCGAACGAATATGTCTCGCCGAGCTCGGCGATCGCGTCCATCTGCTCGGCCGTGCAATCGCCCGGCGCCCCGCCGATGGGCTTGAGCGAAATCGTCACCGAGACATAGCCCGGGTGCTTGTGCGAGTGCACATTGTTCTCGAGCCACTCGCCATAGGCCGGATCGGCCGCCTTCTCGCGCGGCACGTCGATCTGCGTCGCATTGACCAGCTCGAAGGCCGGTTCCGCGAAATAAGCGCTGATGCGGTCGAGTTCGGCCTGCGGCAGCGTCAGCACGCCGCCCTTCATCTGCGCGTACTCGGCTTCCACTTCCTCGCGCAGCGTGTCGATCCCGGTCTCGTGCACCAGGATCTTGACACGCGCCTTCCATTTGTTGTCGCGCCGGCCGTAGCGGTTGTAGACGCGCAAGATGCTCTCGAGATAGGCGAGCAAATTCTCGTGCTCGACGAAGTCGCGGATCTTCTTGGCAATCATCGGCGTGCGTCCCAGCCCGCCGCCGACCCAGACCTCCCAGCCGATCTCGCCCGCCTCGTTGGCGACGGCCTTCATGCCGATATCGTGGAACTTGATCGCGGCCCGGTCGTTCGGCGACCCCGTCATCGCGAATTTGAACTTGCGCGGCAGGTACGAGAATTCCGGATGCAGGCTCGACCACTGGCGCAGGATTTCCGCCATCGGCCGCGGATCGAGGATTTCATCCGCGGCAGCGCCCGCGAACTGGTCGGTCGAGATATTGCGGATGCAGTTGCCCGAGGTCTGGATCGAGTGCATCTCCACCTCGTTGAGGTGCTCGATCATGTCCGGCACGTCGCTTAGCCGCGGCCAGTTGAACTGGATGTTGGTGCGCGTCGTGAAGTGGCCATAGCCGCGGTCATAGGTCCGCGCGATATAGGCGAGCTTGCGCAACTGCTTCGAGCGCAGCGTTCCGTATGGAATGGCGATGCGGAACATATAGGCGTGGAGCTGCAGATAGAGGCCGTTCATCAGCCTGAGCGGCCGGAACTGATCCTCGTTGATCTCGCCGCGCACGCGCCGCATGACCTGGTCACGAAACTGCGCCGTTCGCTCCTTTACGAACGCGGCGTCGAATTCGTCATATCGATACATGGTCGTCCTGTCTGAGGTGCTGGCGCTGGTCGCGGCGGGGTGCGGTCGGCCCCTCGGCACGGATGCGTTCGCGGATGCGGTCTGGATAGATTTGGCCGCCACGCAATTGCACCGTTTCGACCTCGAGCGAATTGATACGCATGGTCTTCTTGGTAGCATCGAGCGCCGCGTCGCGGGCATCCGCCTCTTCCTTGAGGAAGACGCGAGCCTGCTGCAGGTCTTCCACCCACCGGCCGGCCTTGTTCAGGTAGACCGTCGCTCCACTGACCAGTTCGTTGCCGGTGAGAATTTCCACGTCACGCCACCTTGAATTCTTTTGCCGCCAGCGTCTCCGCATCGGCCCAGTCGCCGTACGCCACCGCTTCGCCGATGAAGATGATCGCCGGGCCATCCGCCATCTCGGCGCCGTCCACCGCGATATCGGCCAGAGTAGCGCGGTAGAATGAACGGTCTCTGCGTCCGGCATTCACCACCACGCCGACCGGCAGGTCCGGTCGCATGCCGCGGCCGAGGAGCTTGCCCGCCGTCTCCATCACGATCGACTTGCCCATGTAGAGCGCCAGCGTCAGGCCCGAGCCGGCGAGCGAGGCCCAATGGTCGAGTTCCGTATTGTCGGCGCCATGGGCCGTCGCGAACACGATGCCGGTCGAGACCTTGCGCAGCGTCACCGGCGTCGCCGTGTCGGCGGCCGCCGCCAGCGCCGCGCTCACGCCCGGCACGATCTCGTAGGCGATCCCCGCCTTGCGGAGCGCCGCGATCTCTTCGCCGGCGCGCCCGAACACCATCGGGTCGCCGCTCTTCAGCCGCGCCACGCGCTTGCCCTGCCGCGCCAGCCGCACGAGCAGCGTATTGATCTGCGCCTGCGTGAAGGAGTGATGCCCCTTCTTCTTGCCCACGCTGATCCGCTCGGCGTCGCGCCGGCCCATCTCGATCACCGCATCGGGCACCAGTTGGTCGTGGACGATCACATCGGCGGCCTGGAGCAGACGCTGTGCCCGAAGCGTCAGCAGATCCTCGGCGCCCGGCCCTGCCCCGATCAGCCAGACGGCGCCATCGGTGCTCGACGCATGCGCCTCGAGCAGCGCCTCGGGGGACCGCGCATCGCCTGACACGACGTCATCGTAGAAGCGGATCGCCTGCTCCTTGTTGAGCAGCGCCGCCACTCTCCCGCGCAGCGACCCCGCGAGCCGTGCCAGCCGTCCCGTCTCCGGCGACAGCATCGCCTCGATCCGCGCCCGCACCAGCCGCGCCAGCACCGGCGCGTCGCCCTCCGTCGACACCGCCACCGTCAGCGGCGCGCGGTCGACGATCGAGGGCACGTAGAAATCGCATTCATCGGGTGAATCCACGACATTTAAGGGGATATGTCGCACACGCGATTCACGCTTCGCGGCCTCGCCGTCCGGGCCATGATCGGCGACGAAGACCAGCGCGACGCCGTCGAGATCGGCAGGCTCGAACGCCCTCTCCCGCAGCTCCACGTCGAGCCCGGAAAAATCCGCTGTGATTTCAGTGGCTAAAATGACGACCGAAGCAGTCGTCTTAACGGCCAGCCGGGCTTTTGCGAGGGCTTCTTCTCCACCGCCGACGATGGCGATGCGCTGACCCTTGATCTTGTAGCTGACGGGGAATGTGTTGAGTTCACCCATTCACGGCCTTTCGCCGCGCGGTATAAGCGACTTTTGGGTTTTGCGGCAAGCCATTGAAATACAATAGCTTTTATTTTCCATTAGCGGGTAGCGTGAAGGAATGCCCAACACGTCTTGCCGGCTGCACTGCCAAATCGTTCCCCCGGGCCGCCGCCACTTGGAACGAAATCGCTAGCCCTGCCGCGACGGCACCCGCACGATGAGCCCGTCCAGCTCCGGCTTCACCTTGATCTGGCAGGTCAACCGGCTGTTCGGCTTCACCTCGAAGGCGAAATCGAGCATGTCTTCTTCCATCATCGAGGGCGGCCCCACGATGTCGGTCCAGGCCTCATCGATATAGCCGTGGCAGGTCGCGCAGGTGCAGGCGCCGCCGCACTCCGCGACGATCCCCGGCACGCCGTTCATGATGGCCGTTTCCATCACGGTCGCGCCGACTTCGCCTTCGGTCTCGTACGTCGTCCCGTTGGCCTCGATGAAAGTGATTTTTGGCATGGCCGCGCATATAGCCGCGGCGCCAGAGCCCCGCAAGCAAAGCCTGGGCGGTGCTGCTATGCCGCCTGCTGCTTGAGCCGCGCCGAAATAAAGGTCGAAAGTTCCTCGACCGCCATATGCAGATCGTCGATCCGTTCCGGATTGACCGGCGACCCTCCGCGCAGCTCGGTTTCCGCCACGCGCGCCAGCTCGGCCAGACCAAATGCCCCGACGCCCGCTGCCGCCCCCTTGAGCGTGTGTAGATTGGCCAGCAGATCCGACACCGTCGTGCTGCTCTCCAGCCGGCCGTAATAGACATGCGTCATCTCGTCGAACAGACGGAGGACTTCCATCTCGAGCCCGGAATCACCCAGCGTCTGCCGGCGCAGATGGTCGAGGTCGATCGGCCCCCGAATCTGTCTGCTCGATGCCCCCGTCGGATGGGCTTTCGCCGCACTCTGTCCACGCATTTCGGCCTCACGCGATCCCCATGCGCCACCCATTCTGGTGGCACCGAAACCCTAGAGATGGCGGGTGAACAGCCCCTTAAGCCGGTTGCTTGCATCCCCGGCAATTCCTTAGCACGCCACCAATCCGCCCAAATTAACCTTTGCTTAAGTTCGTTCTCGGTTTGCCTCAAATTGAATGTATGGTGAGGCTTACCCGGAGCGCGGCGGCAATGGGGCGGGGTCTGGGCGGGCATTTGAATCGCTTTTTACCCAAATGGTCTGGAGACCCGAAAGGGCCGCCGGTCCATGACAACTCCCGAGGCCGCCTTAGTCGCAACCAGCCGACGTGAGAGTTGTATAGAGTTATGGCGAAGAAATCGAACACCCAGGACGATCCGGCAACGCTCGCTTTCTCGGCGGTTGAAGACGCCCTCAAGGACTCGGTCTTTGGCGGTCCAGCCGACGACCCGCGGCCGCAGCCCGAGCCGATGATCTCGTCACCCCGGCAGCAGTCTGGCGGGCGCTCCGAACGGGCGCGCGTGGCCGACAAGCAGGCCGCGATGTCCGGCTCGGTCGCCAACGACGATCGCTTCCAGGGCTCGCGCATCCTCTACGGCCTGCAGTCGCGCTCGTCCTCGACACCGAATCTGGTCGCCATTCTGGTGGCCGTCGGCTGGGTCATCGCCGTTCTCGCCATCGCGGTGATCCGCAACGGCCGCGACTTTGGCTCGGCCAGCTTCTTCGGTTCCAACGATTTCATCGGCCTCGTGGCTCTCACCGTAATTCCGGTGCTGGGCTTCTTCGCCATCGCCACCCTCATCCGCCGCGCCCAGGATCTGCGCAACGCCGCCACTGCGGTGACCCATGCCGCGATCCGCCTGGCGGAGCCTGAAACCACCGCATCCGAAAAGGTCGCGTCTGTGGGCCAGGCGGTGCGCCGCGAGGTCAACGCCCTCGGTGACGGTCTCGAGCGCGCGCTCTCCCGCGCCGGCGAGCTCGAGGTGATGATTCACAACGAGGTCACCGCCCTCGAGCGTACGTATTCCGACAACGAATCGCGCATGCGCGCGCTGATCCAGGAGTTGGCCAGCCAGCGCGAAGCCGTGATCACCAACACCGAGCGCGTGCGCGAGGCGATCACCGAGAGCCACACCGGCCTCGTGTTCGACCTCGACATGATTTCGCAGCGCATCGCCGGCACGATCGTCGAATCCGGCGGCAATCTCACCAAGGCGCTCGAGACCGCCGGCAACTCGCTCAACGGCGCGTTCGGCGAGCGCACCGAAAGCTTCGTGTCGCTGATCGACCAGCGCACCAGCCACCTGCTGAGCGCCCTCGACGACAGTGCCAGCCGCCTCAACATCACGCTCGAAGACCGCGCCGGCTCGATCAGCCAGGCCTTCGAGAACCGCACGATGGAACTGAGCCAGGTCATCGACGCCCGGACCAACGGGCTGACCGAAGCTCTCGACAATCGCGCCACGACCCTAGCCGAGGCGATCGAGAACCGGACGTCCTCGCTCGCCAAGCTGCTGAGCCAGGGCGGCATCACCCTGCTCGACCAGCTTCGCGACCGCGGTCACGAGGTCTCATCGGCCCTCGACATGATCGGCTCGCGCATCTCCGCCGACATCCAGACCCGCAGCCGCGAGGCTGAGACCATCATGGGCCAGCTCACCAAGCAGCTCGACGAGTCGATCTCGATCCAGGTCAACTCCATGGAGAGCAAGCTCCAGACCGCTATGATCGAGCTCAATGGCGCGCTGGAAGACACCACCGAGCGCGCCCGCGTTACCCTGATGGGTGCCGGTTCCCAGAATCTCACCCAGTTTGACGCGCGTCTCGACGAAATTGCGGTGGTCATCGATACCCGCCTGCAGGCACTCGACGGCGTCGTCGGCGATCGCGGCGACAAACTGATCGCCGCCATCGAAAAGCACAACGCGAGCTTTGCCGCGCGCGCCAACGTGCTGGAAATGGCGCTCGATGAGAAGTCCGGCCACTTCAACGACATCGTCAACCAGCGCACGCGCGAAATGATCGAGACCTTGGGGCAGCGCTCCAAGCAGATCACGGAAGTCATCTCCAACCGCTCGCGTGAGCTGTCCGATGCCCTCGAGGGGCATTCCCAGATTCTCGCCGATGCGCTCGATAGTCGGACCAGTACGCTCAGCGACACGCTGCAGGGCCGGTCGAGCGAGCTCAGCGATGCGTTGCAGAGCCGCGTTGGCGAGCTGAGCGACACGCTCCTCTCCCGCGCGTCCGAGCTCAATGAGCTCCTCGCCGGCCGCACCACCCTGCTCGACAACAGCCTGACCCAGCATGTCAACAACATCGGCCAGGTGATGGAGGCCCGCTTCTCGGGCGTCGACCAAACCCTCGAGCAGCACACCAATGCGCTCTCGGCTGCACTCGACCAGCGCACGCAGCTCCTCGCCACCACCGTGGGGACACGCTCCGCTGAACTCAGCGAAGCGCTGAACACCCGCACACAGCAGCTTGCCGAAGTGCTGGGCACGCACACCGCTGCCATCGCCGGCGCCATCGGCGACCGCACCATGGAGCTGGCGCGCACCATCGACGCGCAGGGAACCAGTGCCCGCGACAAGATCGACGCCAGCCTGCGGTCGGTGACCGACGTGATGGCTGATCGCACCACCGCGGTGACCTCGCTGATCGCCAGCAAGGTGGCCGAAGTGAACGACAATCTTGGCCGCGGCATCGACTCCGCCATCCTGCGCATCGCCGATGCCGAGGGCGGCGTGACCGCCCGTATCGACGGGGCCGCCGCGACGGTGGGCGAGAGCGCCCGCAAGGCCGCGGACATCATCGAAACCGGCGTTAATTCGGCCCGCAAGGCGATCACCGACATGGTCGATCAGCGTCTGGGCACCCTCCCCGAGGCCATCACCGCCCGCGCCGACATCACGGCCGAACGCCTCGCTTCGCTCAACACCGCGATCAACACCGCCCTGGTGCAGTCGATGGCCGACCTCGAATCCGGCGCCGATCGGATCGAAGAGACCATCAGCAAGCGCATCGTCGCCGCGACCGCCAACATCACCCTCGACGTGGCCGAGACGGCCGACCGCATGGACAGCCATGTGCGCCAGGCGATGGAGCAGATCACCACGGCCTCGCGCTCGATCGACGAGCTCATTTCGATCAAGGCGGTCACCGCGACCGAAGCGATCGAGAGCCGCGTCGTCGCCCTCAACCAGGCCGTCACCCAGCAGAGCGCCGGCCTCGCCGACCTCATCTCGCACCAGACCGACCAGTTCAGCCGGCTCATCAACGACCGGTCGAACAGCATCGCCTCGGTTGTGGCGCAGCAGAGCGACACCCTTTCCGCCGTGGTGGCGCAGCAGTCCGGCAGCATTGCCGATGTCGTCCAGCAGCAGACCAATAGCCTTGCCTCGGTCGTCGCCCAGCAAAGCGACGCGGTGGCGGCTGCCGTCGCGCGCCACAGCCAGGACATTGCCGCGGTGGTCACCCAGGAGACCGGCGCGTTTGCCTCGGTCGTCACGCAGCAGAGCGACAGTCTCTCGGCCGTTGTGGCGCAGCAGTCGGGCAGCATCTCCGCAGTGGTCGGCGAGCAGTCCAATGCCATCACGCAGGCCGTGGCCGAGCAGCGCCAGGCGCTGGAGAGCGCCCTGCGCACCCACGGCAATATCCTCAACGAAGCGCTGGCCGCGGCTGCGCAGCAGACGCAGGACATGATGGCTCGCACGTCCGAGCGTATCCAGTCCGACGCCACCGAAGCCTTCAGCCGTCTCGGCCGCGCCAACGAAATCCTGCAGCAGGTTCTCGAGGGCGCCAACCATAACCTCGTCGAGCTCGAGACCTCGGTCGCCAATCAGACCTCGGCTTATAGTTCGGCCGTTCGCGAGGCCGTGGATTCGACCGAGGCCGCCGGCCGCATGGTTGGCGATCAGGTGACGACGCTGCAGACCACCGTCCGCGCCATGATGAATGAGTTCGGCTCGATCCTGGGCACCCTCAACAACGAGGTCGCCGCCATCGATCAGTCGGCCCAGAATCTCAGCCAGGCCGGCGCGACTTCGCTCGATCAGTTGCAGGAACGTCGCTCTGCGATGGATGCGCTGGCCGAGACCTTCACGACCCGCGCCGACGAGATCGACGAGCGGATGCGCGGCTTCGCGCAGTCGATCGCCGATACCATCAACGGCACCGAGCGCCGTCTGCTCGACGCGCGCGCCCGGATGGAGGAGCTCCTTTCGGGCTCGGGCGACCAGGTCAATTCGGCGCTCGGCACGGCGACCACCGAACTCGAGAGTCGCCTCGGCGACTTCCGCGAGGCCGCGAGCACGGAGACCGAGAAGGCCTCCGATGTTCTGCGCCAGACGCAGCAAACCATGATCCTGGAGATGCAACAGGCGCTCGAAGAAGCCACCCAGCGCTTCAACGAAACCGCCGCCGCGATGCGCCAGACGGCCAAGGAAATGGGCAGCGAACTCGAGGCGACCCGTTCGGAACTCGCCCGTGGCGTCATCGAGCTGCCGGAGGAAACCCGGACCAGCGCGGCCGCGATGCGGCGCGTGGTGGCCGAGCAGATCGAGGCGCTGAGCGAGCTCAATGCGATCGTGCGCGCCCAGTCGGCAACCCATGACCTGACCGAGCGGCGCTCTACCGCCCGTCCGGAGCAGGCGCGGGAGACACGGGAGCCGCGCCCCGAGCCCACGCCCTCTTATCGCCCGGAAACCCCGCGTGCCGCTACAGCAGCGCCGGCCACTCCGGCTCCTGCCCCCGCGCCGACGCCCCGGACGGTCACCGTCGCCGAGGCTCCGGCCCCGCGTCCGACATTTGCGCCGATCGCTGAAGGCTTGAAGGCCGCGCCCACCCCCGCCGCCCCGACCACTCGTGGTGACGACGCCAACGGCGGCTGGTTGCGCGACGTGCTCCGCAACGCCAATGGCCCCGCCTCGGCGCCGCAGCAGCAAAACCTCACGGCGCTGACCGATGAGATTGCCCGCTCGATCGACCCGGGCGCCCTCGCCGAGGCCTGGCAGCGCTACCAGATGGGCGAGCAGAACGTGTTCTCGCGCCGCATCTATACGCTGACCGGCCAGGCGACCTACGATCAGGTCAAGCGCCGGCTGACCGGCGACGCCGAATTCGCCAAGAATGCCCAGAGCTACATGAGCGAGTTCGAGCAGCTCCTGCAGCGTGCGGCGAGCGGCGCCGATCCGGTGGCCGAGACCCGCGCGTACCTGACCTCGGACCGCGGCAAGGTCTACACCATGCTCGCCCACGCGAGCGGCCGGCTCGGCTGACGGCGCGGCAGTCTAACAACCAGAAGATCTCCAAAGTTGACCTGGCCCCGCTTTCGGCGGGGCCTTTTCTTTGACCAGGCGTTGAAGACCCTAGACCCACTGGTCATTGGCGACCGTGCGCTCGCCGCCCTGGTCACCGGTATTGACGGTGCCCCGGGGCTCGATCAGCAGGAGCTTGACCTCGTGCTCGGCGAACGGCTTGTGCTCGACTCCCTTGGGCACGACATAGAGCTCGCCCGGCCGGATGGTCACGTCGCCGTCACGGAAGTCGATCCTCAGCTCGCCTTCGATCACGAAGAATGCCTCGTCGGTCTCGTCATGCTTGTGCCAGATGAATTCGCCTTCCAGCCTGGCGACCTTGAACTGATAGTCGTTCATCTCGGCCACGACACGCGGCTGCCACTGCTCCCGGATCTTATCGAGCTTCATCAGGAGATTGATCGACTCAGGCATGGGCATCCACTCCGTGCGGTTTCGGCGCCATCAGACGCATCGAAATGAAGATAAGTCCCCCACCCGCGGCTGCGAAGGCCGCTGAGGCAAAGTAGGCATGGGCGCCGAACGGCCCCGCCAGCCAGCCGAACGCGGTGACGGCGATCACCGCCATCACCTGTTGCAGCACCTGGAAGAAGCTCTGGGCTTCGGCGGCGATCTCTTCGCTGGTCCAGTTGGCAATGAAATGCACGCAGCCGAGATAGCCCATCGCAAACGTCAGTGAGTGCAGCAATTGCAGCGGCACCAGGATGGCGATATCCGGCGAAAACCCGAACGCCACCCAGCGCACCACCGAGATCATCGCCGACGCCAGCATCACCAGCCTGGCCGGAAACCGGCCGACGAAGCGCTTGAACACGAACATCATCGTCGCTTCGCTCGCCGCTCCCAGCGCGATCAGCAAGGCGATCGCAAGATCGGGCAGACCCTGCTGCTTCCACAACAGGGCCTGGAAGCTGTTGAGGACAAGGTGCGTCGCAAACACCATCGACCAGCCGACCAGCGGCAGCAGAAACCATGGCTTCATGACCTCGCGCATGCGGCTTGCGCCCGGCGGCCTCGCGAGCGTCGCTTCTTCCTTCGGAGCCCGGAATTTCGGCAACTGCAGTGCGACCGCTGAACGGAAGAGGGCCAGCCCGACAAACAGCGGCAGGAAAATCCAGCCGCCGAACGAGGTCACGATCTGCCCGGTCGCCACCGTTGCGACCATGTAGCCCACCGTGCCGAAGGCGCGGATGAAGCCAAAATCGGTGCCGTTGCGGTTGGTCAGCCGCAGCGCCGCCGCGTCGGCCACCGGCCCGATCGCCGACATCGGCAGCGCCGCGAGCGTCCACACCAGCAATATTCCGACGAACCCGTGCACGAAGAACAGCGCCACCGGGATCAGCCCGCCGAGCGCCGCGCCGAACACGATCACCTGCCGCCAGTCTTCGGCCTTGTCGGCCAGGCGTCCGACCACGAGGTTCAGCACCAGCATGATGAACACCGGCACCGAGCCGACGAGGCCGATCTCGCTTTCGCTCAGCCCCTGCTCCTGGAACCAGATTCCAGCGTAGGCGGTGGCCGCGCCCGACGTCATCAATGCGGTGAAGTAGTAGGCCGTGGCGCGCAGCTCTGGCGTCCACAGGCTCTTGCGGTCGGACATAGTCGCTGAAATCGAATAAGGAGCGGAAGCTGCATCTAGCATGGCCGGTGCTCACACCGAACACAAGCCGCTATCGGTGGTCTGTGCCTATGGCGACGGCACGCCCATGTCCGGTGGCGTTTTTGCCCGCCGCAGCAACCCGCTGGCGCGCTTGGCCCGCGGCGGCTCCGGTGTCTGCGCTATCCACTTGACGAGCTCGAACTGCCCCTCATGCGTCTCGCAGACCGCCGTGCAGCTCTCCACCCAGTCGCCGGTGTTGATGTAGTGGATGCCGAGCCGGTCGTGCATGTCGGCGAAGTGGATATGCCCGCAGATCACGCCGTCGACCCCGGTATCGCGCGCCTCCAGCGTCAGCGCCTCCTCGAAGCGGCCGATCACGCTCACGGCGTTCTTGACCTTGTGCTTGGCCCATGCGCTCAGCGACCAGTATGGCCGATGCAGCCGGCGCCGTACCCAGTTGATGCCGACATTGATCTGCAGCGCCATGCGATAGGCCCAGTCGCCCACATGCGCGAGCCATTTGGCATGCGCAACCACCACGTCGAACTGGTCGCCGTGCATGATCAGGTAAGTTCGCCCGAGTGCCGTCGTATGCACCGTCCGGTCGACGAACTCGACCTCGCCGAAATACGTGCCGAGGTACTCGCGCAGGAACTCGTCATGGTTGCCGGGCAGCACCACTATCCGCGTGCCGCGCGCCGCCTTGGCCAGCAGTTCCTCGACAAACTCTGTATAGACCGGCGGCCAATACCAGCTCTTGGCCAGCCGCCACCCATCGACGATGTCGCCGATTAGGTAGATCGTCTCGGCATCGTGGTGACGCAGGAAATCGACGCACTGCGCAATCCTGGTCGGACGCATGCCCAGATGGACGTCGGACATGAACAGCGTCCGTACGTGCCGGATCTCCCGCGTTGCTTCGCCGTCGGCCATCCGATTCCCATCCCGCCGCAAAGGGATCGCGACCTTATCCCGATCCGGTCAGATAAAAAATAGGACCACCGAAGCAACGACCAGCGCGGCCATCGCGATCCCGAGGAAACGCTCGCCGCCCGTGCGTTTGAGCAGCTTTTCGAGACGCTCGCCGAATACCATCCAGGTCGGCGAGGAGAAGGCGCCGATGATCAGCGAGCCCAGTCCCACAAGCCCGATGCCGACGAAGCGTTCGGGCCCAGAACCCACCACCATCGCCACGAAGCTCACCGCCAGCGCCCAGGCCTTGGGATTGATCCACTGGAACCCCGCCGCCTCGAGGAAGGTCAGCGGCCGCTGGCCTGATCCCTGGTCCTTGAGCTTCAGGCCCACCAGCGTCCAGGCAAGATACAATAGGTTGATCGCCGCCAGCACCTTCAGTACCGGCTCGAGCCAGGGTAGGTAGCGGAACACCTCGCCGAGCCCGACCCCGACCAGCATCACCATCAGCGCGAAGCCGATCGTCACGCCGAGTCCGTGTGGGACGGTCCGCGCGAAGCCGAACTTTGCGCTCGACGCCATCAGCATCAGATTGTTCGGTCCCGGCGTGAAAAATCCCGGGATCGCGGCAGCGACGAACGCAGCAAAGGTCGTGGTGTCCACGACGCCTACCTCACATTAAGTCAGTGCTGCTGTCCTACTATCAGGCAGGGCTCCATCGGGCAACTATTTGCCGATCCGGCCCTTCATGGCCACGATCCGCTTGTAGCTCGCCTCGATCTTCTGCTCGAAGGCGGGATCGGCCTTGGCCTCGCTCACCAGCACGTCGCGGATCTTGTCCTGCAATTGCGGATCGTACGCCGCCGTGTTCGAAAACAGCAGCACGTCGATGCCCGCATCGACCGCCCGCACGATCGTATCGTGCAGGTCGAACTGCTTGCGGATCGCCCCCATCTCGAGGTCGTCGCTGATCACGACCCCCGCAAATTTGAGCTGCCCGCGCAACACGCCACCGATCCATTCGGGCGATAGCGACGCCGGCAGCTTCACGCTGCCGTCGCCTGCATAGGCCTTGTTGTAGAGATGGCCGACCATCACGAAGTCGTCATAGCCGTTCGCGAACAGCGATCTGTACGGCCCGAGCTCGACCGGATCCCAGGTCTTCGAGATGTCGACAAATCCCTCATGGCTGTCCGCTGTGCTCGAACCGTGCCCCGGGAAATGCTTGAGCGCGGTGAGCAGCCCCGCGTCGTGATGCGCGGTGATGAACGCCTCGTCGTAAGCCGTCACCGTCTTGCCGTCCTTGCTGAAGGAGCGGCCGTACTTGCCGATAATCGGATTGTCCGGGTTGATGTTGAGGTCCGCGATGGGGCCGAAATTAACGGTGAACCCTTCGTCGGCGATTCCCTTCGCCATCTTGGCGTAGATCGCCTCGGCCTGCGCCGGCGTGTTGTCGGCAGCGATGGTCTGGGCGTTGGGCAGCTCGTTGAAGCCGACATCCTTGGTCAGCCGTTCCACCGCCCCACCCTCCTGGTCAAGTGTCAGGAACGGTGGCAGGTCCGGCGAGGCGGCGCGGAATGCAGCGTTCATCGCTTTCACCGCGGCCAGGCTCTTGACGTTCGGCTTGAGGTACATCAGGCCGCCCAGCGTGCCTGCGGCGATCTCGTCGCGGATCGCCTTGACCGAGGCGTCGTTCACGTCGTCGCCCTTGAAGCCGACGATGATCATCTGGCCGGCCATCTGGTCCAGCGTCGCGGCCCCAGCCGGCGCGGCAAACGACAGCGCCAACAGCGCAAGGAGAACGGCTCGGATCACGGATGCACCTCGGCAGGAATCAGGCGTCTCGTTTGTCCTGCTATTGCGGCGAAACTGCAAACGCCGCTATGGAGCGTTTCCCGTAAGAGTGGACACCACTTTTGCAGTTCGGACACGTGACAACTCAAGAACCTGCAACCCATGTTCCGATGGCATCGGAACGAGGGTTGTAGACGCCCCTCCCCGTTTGCCCCGAGCCCTCCATGACCAGCTCTCTGCGCCATTGCGGCCTCGATTTCGGCACGTCCAATTCCACCCTGGCGATCGCCGACGGTCATGCACCGGTGCGCCTGCTACCGCTCGAGGGGGATCGTCCGACGATTCCATCGACCATCTTCTTCGACTTCGATTCCGACCGCGTGCTTTTCGGTCGAGCTGCCATTGCAGAGTACATCTCCGGCACCGACGGCCGGATGATGCGCTCGCTGAAATCGATCCTCGGCTCCTCGCTCGCCGAGGAGAAGATCCGCATCAAGAAGCGCATCCTCTCCTATCTCCAGATCATCGGCAGCTTCGTCGGCGAGCTCAAGCAGCGCGCCGAGGTCGATCTCGGCCACGAGCTCGACAGCGTTGTCGTCGGCCGTCCCGTTCACTATGTCGACGATGACCCGATTGCCGACCGGCAGGCGCAGCAGCAGATGGAACGCACCGTCCGCAGCAAGGGCTTCCGGCACATCGAGTTCCAATACGAGCCGATCGCTGCCGCGCTCGACTACGAGCAGCAGGTGACGCGTGAGGAATTGGGGCTCGTGGTCGACCTCGGCGGCGGGACCTCCGACTTTTCGGTTGTCCGCGTCTCGCCGCACCGTGCCGTCGCGTCCGATCGCCAGAGCGACATTCTATCGACGGCCGGCGTGCATGTCGGCGGCACCGATTTCGACCGCCTGCTCTCGCTCAAGACGGTCATGCCGGCGCTCGGCTAC
Source organism: Devosia sp. (assembly GCA_035564755.1). Classification (GTDB taxonomy): domain Bacteria; phylum Pseudomonadota; class Alphaproteobacteria; order Rhizobiales; family Devosiaceae; genus Devosia_A. The sequence goes on from DATMTK010000141.1 coordinate 31,717, forward strand.
CAGACCCCGACCGCCGACGGCAAGCGCCCTTTGCCTTCCGCACCTTACGTCGATCTCGCCACCTGGCATCGCATCAACCAGCTCTACGACCCGGCGATCCTGCGCCAGCTCCGCCACACCCAGCGCGAAGCGCGCGACCCCGAAAGGGTCGACAAGTTCATTTCCATCGTCGGCCACCGCGAAGGCCATCGCCTCGCTGGCGCGGTCGAAGCCGCCAAGATCGCGCTGACGTCCGAGCCGAGAGCCGTTGTGACGTTCGACGGCGAAGAAGTCGACCTTCACATTCCGATCGCGCGCGACCAACTGGCCGCCGCCATTTCCGGCGCGGTCGACCGCATCGAAGACAAGCTGCGCGAAGTCGTCGCCGTCGCCGGCCTCACCACCGATCGTATCGACACCCTGATCCTGACCGGCGGCTCGACGCAGATTCCTGCGATCATGCAGCGCCTGCGCGCCAACTTTCCGAGTGCCGCCTTCGTTGAAACCGATGCCTTCGGCAGCGTCGGCCTCGGCCTCGCCCTCGATGCGGCGCGAAGGTTCGGCAGCTAGCCGGCGACCCGGTCGCCAGGTGCCGCAGCGCCGAGCAGCGTCCGCATTTCCGCCGCGGTCTTCGGCCGGCCGAAGTGATAGCCCTGCCCGATCTTGCAGCCCATCATCTTGAGCATCCACGCCTGGTCGGCCGTTTCGATACCCTCGGCGATCACCACCTTGTCGAGCGCTTCGCTCAGCATCATCACCGCGCGGATGATCACGCCCGCCTGCTGATCGCCCGGCAGGCGCTTCACGAAGCTCTGGTCGATCTTGATCTTGTCGATCGGCAGCCGGCCGATATAGCTCAGCGACGAATAACCCGTCCCAAAGTCGTCGAGCGCAATGCCGACGCCGAGTGCCCTGAGTCTCTGCAGCGCATCGATCACGGCGTGGGCATTCGACATGAAGATGCCCTCGGTGATCTCGATATCGAGCCGATGCGCGGGCAGCCCGGAGCGCGCCAGCGCCTCCTTGATCTCCTGGACTACGTCGACCAGTTCGAACTGGATCGGCGACACATTCACCGAAACCCGGACATCACCTGGCCAGGTCGCGACCTCGCGACACGCGGCTTCAAGGATCCACCGCCCGAGTTCGACGATCTTGCCGGTCTCTTCGGCGACCGGAATGAACCGCTCCGGCGACACGGCGCCAAGTTCCGGATGCATCCAACGCATCAGCGCCTCGACGCCGATCGTTGCGCCGTCCTCGAGCCGCGCCTGTGGCTGGAACATCAGCGAAATCTCGCCCCGCTCCATCGCCTGCTGCATCGCCGTCTCCAGCGCCTGCCGCGCCCTCAGACTCTCGTCCATCTCCGGCGAGAACGACGCGTGCCCCTTGCCCGACGCCTGCCGCGCGATCGAGAGCGCCATGTCGGCGTGACTGAGCAACTGCTCCGGATCAAACCCCGACACCGAGGACTGGCTGATGCCGATGTCGACGCCAATGATCGCCCGGTGCGGCCCGAGCTGATAGGGCGCGACCAGCCGGTCCTGGATCAGATCGGCATATTGCTCAGCCTCGTCCGGCGTAAGTCCCGGATGCGCGACCGCAAAGCCGTGGCCGCCAAGCCGGGAGACATAGTTCGCGCCGGTCGCCCGCAAACGGCTCACCACCTGCTTCAACAGTGCGTCGCCATTGGCGTGACCCAGTGCGTCATTCACCGGCTTGAATCGCGCCAGGTCGATCGCGAGGACCGTCAGCCCCTCGCCGCGCCCGCGCTCGGTCTCGAACCGCTCGTTGATCGCGTGATTGAGCCCGGTGCGCGACAGGGCCCCGGTCAGCGGATCGTGCGTCGCAAGGAACGACAGCCGCTCCTCCGCCCGCCGGCGCTCCGTCACGTCCCAGAAATTGAGGCACGCATAGCGCTGACCGTCTTCGGTCACGCTCATCGTGACGGCATATTGCACCACCAGCCGATCGTCGCCGTCGTTGCCGTGCTTGATCACGGCCAGGGCCAGCTCGGTCTGCGGCGCGCGTCCGGCCAGCGTCTCGTCCACCGCCCGGCGCATGTCCATCGGCAGCACCGCACGCGCCGCCAAGCCCTCGAGCGGCCGCTCCTGGTTGAGCAACTGGCTGGCGATGCGGCTCGCCGCCACCACCATGCCGTCGCCGCCGACCACCATCATGCCGGCGAAATTGTCGGCGACGACCTGTGCCAGCGGGTCTTTCGACCGCGTCGCGCTGAGGCCCCGCCCTAATACGGATACCAGTGTTTTGAGCCCCATGGCGGCAGCCGTCAGCTCTTTCCCAAACCGGGTGGCATTGTGCGCGCCCGGCCGGTAGAAAAGATTAACGGCCTGCCCGAACTACTTGTTCTGCCGGTTTGCGATCAAGTCCTGCACAACAGTCGGGTCGGCCAGCGTGGTTGTATCGCCAAGCGCCCCATAGTCGTTTTCGGCGATCTTGCGCAGAATACGCCGCATGATCTTGCCGGACCGCGTTTTCGGCAGGCTCGGTGAAAACTGGATCAAGTCCGGGACCGCGTGCGCGCCGATTTCCTTGCGCACCCAGTTCCTGAGCTCGGTCTTCAGTGCATCGTCGCCCTTCTCGCCCGCCATGAGCATGACGTAGCAGTAGAGGGCCTGCCCCTTGATGTCGTGCGGATAGCCGACGACCGCCGCCTCGGCGACCTTCGGATGCGCCACCAGCGCGCTCTCGACCTCGGCGGTGCCGATACGATGGCCGGAAATATTCAGCACGTCGTCGACACGCCCGGTGATCCAGTAGTAGCCGTCCTCATCGCGGCGACAACCATCACCGGTGAAGTAGTAGCCCTTGTACTGCTGGAAGTAGGTCGAAACGAACCGGTCATGGTCGCCATACACCGTGCGCATCTGCCCCGGCCAACTGTCCTTGATGCACAGCACGCCCTCCGCCTTGGTCTGCTCCTGCACTTGGCCCTCGGGCGACAGCACCACCGGCCGCACCCCAAAGAACGGCACCGTCGCCGAGCCCGGTTTGGTCGCGATGGCGCCGGGGAACGGCGCGATCATGTGGCCGCCGGTCTCGGTCTGCCACCAGGCGTCGACCACCGAGCAGCGCTCCTTGCCCACGTGCTTGTAGTACCACAGCCAGGCCTCGGGGTTGATCGGCTCACCCACCGTGCCGAGCGTCCGCAGCGTCGGCATCTCATACTTGTCGGGGAACTGCGGGCCGGCGCCCATCAGCGCGCGGATCGCGGTCGGGGCGGTATGGAAGATGTTGACCTTGTGCTTTTCCACCACCTGCCAGCAGCGGCCGGCGTCGGGATAGCTCGGGATGCCCTCGAACATCAGCGTCGTCGCGCCGTTCGCTAGCGGCCCGTAGACGATATAGGTATGCCCCGTCACCCAACCGACGTCGGCGGTGCACCAGAACACGTCGCCGTCGCGATAATCGAAACTGCGCTCATGCGTCATCGAGCCCCAGACGAGATAGCCGCCGGTCGTGTGTAGAACGCCCTTCGGCTTGCCGGTCGAGCCCGACGTGTAGAGGATGAACAGCGGGTCCTCGGCGTTCATCCGCTCCGGCGGGCACTCGGCGCCTACTTTCGCCGCTTCGTCGTGATACCAGACGTCGCGGCCGGCCTGCATGTTGATGGCGTTGCCCGTAACCCTCGTGACGATCACCCGCGTCACGCCGGGCGCCTTCGCCAGCGCCTCATCCACGGTCTTTTTGAGCGGGATCAGCTTGCCGCCGCGGCGTCCCTCGTCCGCCGTCAGCACGATCCTGCTGTCGCAGTCGTTGACACGGCCGGCGATCGATTCCGCCGAAAAGCCGCCGAAGATCACCGAATGGATGGCGCCGATGCGCGCGCACGCCAGCATCGCCACCGCCGTATCGATGACCATCGGCATGTAGATGGTGACGCGGTCGCCCTTCCTGACCCCGTTCGCCTTGAGCACATTGGCGTAGCGGCAGACGCGCTCGTAGAGCTCGCGATAGGTCGCCTTGCTGTCGGTGCCGGGGATGTCCCCTTCCCAGATGATCGCCGTCTGGTCGCGGCGCTTTTCGAGATGCCGGTCGAGACAGTTGTAGGAGACATTGAGCTCCCCGTCCTCGAACCATTTGATCGAGATGTTGGGGTACTCGAAGCTCGTGTTCTTGATTTTGGTCGGGAACTTGAACCACTCGAGGCGTTTGGCCTGCTCCGCCCAGAACCCGTCGGGGTCCTTGATCGAGCGCGCATACATCTCCTCATACTGCGCCTTGGTTGTGAGCGTCCGCGCCTTTGCCGCCGCGCTTGGCTGGAATACCTGGTTGTCGCTCATCGTTTCCTCCCAATGGTCTTTTATCGTGGTTTAGCCACTGCCATCCCCTTGGGCAAGAAGACCACTTTCCGCCGGGATGCGCCTGTGGCGCTCCGTCGCGATCGACCGGCTGTTAACCGCCACGTCAGGCAGCGCTAAGCCCCGCGCCCCAGGAGGCGTATCCTTCGGGCAAATCTCTGATGTGAGCATGACCGATGGCTGACCTGACGCTGACCTCGACCGCTCCCGCCGACACCGACGCCAAGGCGACCCCGCGCTTTGCCACTCGCGCCGCCACCGCCGAGGACCTCGACATCATTCACCGCGAGTTGATGGCGGTGATCGACGAGAGCCCCCACTACAACGCCGAGTTCAAGGCCTGGGAAAAGGCCCGCCTCACCAAATCCTACCTGCGCATGCTGCAGCGCCAGGATCCCTGGCACGTGATGTCGCTGCTCTCCGAGGGCAAGGTCGGCGGCGCACTCATCTCCGGTCCCGAATACGGTGCGATCTTCCGCTACTGGAGCTGGATCTTCCCGGACTTCCGCCGAACCCGCCTCGGCATGCACGGCATGCGCGCCTTCGACGAGCATTTCGACAACGGCAGGTTCCACAAGGCCTACACCTTCGTGCGCCCCGAGAACGAAGTCGCCCTCGCCCTGCTCCGCCGCTACGGCTACGTCGAGACCACCGTGCTCCGCCAGCACATCTTCGGCCAGGACTATTGCGTGATGGAAAAGCCCTACACCAAGCTCACCGAAGGCTACGACCACGGCGTCGGCACCGGTCGCCTCGGCCGCATGGTCGGCAGGCTCAACGAGCTGCTCGGCCGCTAAGACCTACTCGGCAGCCTTGACCATCAGCGCCGGACCGGGTGTCAGCCGCGCCCGGATCGACACGTCGACGCCCGCGACCTTGAGTGCCGTCAGCCATAGCGCCCCCGACCACACCGTCATCGCGATGATCGCCGCCAGCGCGGCCCCGAGCAGCCCGAGATGCGGCACCAGCAGATAGTTGGCAACGAACAGCGTTGCCATCGAAGCCGCCACCGCCGGCAGGCTCGTGTAGGGGCGATTGTACACCGACAGCATCACCGAAGCCGGGCCGAACATGGAGCGGATCACCAGCCCGACGCACAGGATCACCAGGGGCACGACGCCCGCCTGGAAGGCCGATCCGAACAGCATGAAGGCGAACGGCGACAGCACCAGCACGCCGATGAGCAGCAGCACGGCCAACGCCGTCGCCACGAGATTGGCGTCGCCGATCTTGCGGTGGAAGCCGGCGCGGTCCTTGAGCGCCTCGCTCTCGAACATGTCGGGCATGGTCACGGCATAGACCGCGCCGACCCCGAACGACACCAGCGAGAACACCCGCGTGCAGACGCCGAAGATCGCCAGTTCCTCGCGGCCGAGATGGCCCGACAGCAGCAGCAGGTCGATGTCGAAGAAGAAATCCCCCGCCACCACCAGCGCGATCCACGGCACGGCGAAATGCCACCAGCGCCGCCACTCGTCGCGCCGCGGACTGGCCTCGAGCGGAATCTGCCGGGTCGAGCTGAGGAGGATGACGAACTGGACGATCGCGACGGCGAGGTAGCCGATCGCCAGCACCCAGAGCAGCGCCGTGATCTGGCCCAGCCCGCTCGTCGTCAGCGCCAGCCCAAAACCGGCGATCGCCAGCATCGGCCGCAGCAGCGTCTCGGCGAAGAACCCCGCGAACGGCCGCTTCAGGCCCACCAGCATCGCGCCGGAGACGAATACCATGGCCGTGGCCACGCAGAGGATCGCCGCCGGCACCCAGTGCATCGCGAGCACCTTGCCCGGCTCGCCGAAAAGCCCGGTAACCGGATAGCCCAGCGCCAGCAGCAGCACGCCGCAGAGCGCGATATGGCCGTAGGCGCGCGTCATGAACCCGCGCAACATATGGCCTTCGCCGCGCGCCCGGTACTCCGCCGCGAAATACGTCCCCGTCGCCTCGAAGCCGAGCGGCATCACCACGGCGATGATGTTCACCGTGGCCATCACCAGGATGTAGTCGCCCAGCACGCTCGCACCGAGGAAGCGCGCGATCGCCACCTGCACGAGGAAGGTGAGGCCGGCGCCGAAAATGCGCGCCGCGAAGATCACGGTCGATTGCGACAGCAGGCGATGGAGGAGGTTCATTCGGCCTCGTCCCCGTCGCCCTTCTTCTGGTCCGGCTTGGCGCGATCGGAACGCATGCGGTCGATCCGGCGCTTGAGTTGCTGTGCACTGTCGCGGGCCAGGAACGCTGCATTGCCGGCGAGCCGCGGCCACCAGTGCGACGCGTAGTTGGCGACGGGCGGCACCGGCTGGATGGTTCCCGCCTCGCCGACCATACCCTTCTTGAACTGGTGCAGGCCGTGGAAGCCGTCTGTCCCGCCGAGGTCGTACCAGCGGGCCGGCGTATTGTCGCGCAGCCAGCGAATGATGTTCCAGTGCAGGAAATAGCCGGCGCGCAGCGGCAGCGCCTTGTCGTTGGTGGCCCCATAAAGATAGACGGCGCGGTCGCCTGCCTTGAAGATGATGGCGCCGGCGATCACTTCGCCCAGATGCCGCACGAAGAACAGCTCCGGCCGCAGCCGCTCATTGTCCATCGCCATCAGCGCCGGCACCGTGTCGTAGGCCGAATGGTCGGCGAACCGCTTGCGGTCCAGCATGCGCTCATAGAGTGCGGCAAACTCGCCAAAGCGCGACGCCGGTCCGTGCTCGAAGCTCAGCCCGGCCTTCTCGGACTTCTTGAGGTGGTAGCGCCACTTCTGCTCGAAGCTCTTGCGCTGCTCCTCATCGGAAAGCCGAAGGTTGACGACGTAACGGTTCGGAAAACCCAGTTCCGATCCTCGGGCGAAGCCCCGGTGGATCAGGTGGTCGTATTCGGCGTTGAACGGCGAGAACGACGCGTGCGGCAGTACGCTCAGCATCAGCCGGCGCTTCACGGCGTATTCGGCCACCAGTGCGTCGATCATCTCGCGATAGAGGTCATTGCGGTCCGGCCGGTCGGCCCGGGCCTGCATCGGCCCCCATTTCGCCACCGCCAGCGCCCCGGCCCTCAGCGGCAGCGGCTGGATCATCATCAGGCTGCCGCCCACCAGCTCACCACCACGCCAGAACAGCATCGGCTCATGCCGCACATGCGGCCAGCGGGATTTGGCGAAGACGTAAAGCTGCTCCTGGCAGATCTCGTCGAACTGCGCCACCGTGCGGTCCCACAGCTCCGGCGACACGATCTGCGTTGTCACGCTCCCGGCGCTGCGCGGCACGGCGACCGGCGATGTCCTGCGGTTCATCGCTTCGGGCAAATCATCAATGGCAATGGACACGAGTTATTCTCCGCTCACTTGAGCGTCAAAATAGGCGCTCGGCCAGCGGAAATCCCTTCAGAAACAAGGTAAATACGAGCTAACCCCGCTCTAGGGTTAACATTCACCCCAACGCCGGCGAGGGCATCGGCATCGGCATCGGTCCCTTGATCAGGGGAATCGGCGGCAGCACGTGCCCGAGAAGCTGATCCGAGCCGTCGTAGATCATGCGCACCGCCACGTAGAGGATCACGGCGAGACCCACCCAGGCGATCCACCGGAAGCGGCCGAGCAACCGCGCGATCAGCGACGACGCGACACCCATCAGCAGCACCGAGAGCGCCAGCCCGAATACCAATGCTTCCATGTGCCGCTGCGCCGCGCCGGCCACGGCCAGCACATTGTCGATCGACATCGAGACGTCGGCAATCACGATCTGCCCGACCGCTTGGCCCAGTGTCTTGCGCGCGCTCGAATGCACCAGCACCTCCGCCGTGTGCAGCGCATGCGGGGCGTCGTCCGCGTGCTCGTCATGACGCAATTCCTGCCACATCTTGTAGCAGACCCACATCAGCAGCAGGCCACCGGCCAGCAACAGGCCGGTGAAGGCCAGAAGCTGCGTCGCGATCAGCGCAAAGCCGATCCGGAGCACCGTTGCCGCGAGAATGCCGATGACAATGGCCTTGGCCCGCAAGCGCTGCGGCAGCCCCATCGCGGCCATGCCGATAACCACGGCATTGTCCCCCGCCAGGACGAGGTCGATCGCGATCACCTGCAGGAACGCAGCGAACGATCCGGGGGAGAAAAGGTCCAAAGTCGAGCCTGTCGAGACTGCGGCGTAACCGCCGTATCGGACCTATCTAGTCAATGGCGGCAGGGCTTTCACCCCTTGCGTCACACAAAACCGTGCACAGTGGGAATTTCAGGCCTTCCGCCGAGTCCTGAGGACGAAACCGATCACTTCGGCCACCGCGGCGTAGAGCTCGTGCGGGATCGACTGGTCGACCTCCACCCCGCTCAACGCCTCGGCAAGCATTGGATTGGCCTCGATGACAATCCCGTGCTCCCGCGCGATATCGAGGATGCTCTCGGCAACGTGCCCGCGCCCCTTGGCCACCACCACCGGCGCCGCATGCGTACCGATCTCGTAGTCGAGCGCCACCGCCAGTTGCCGCGGTTTGATCTCTTCGCTCATGACACGCTGTCCAACACCTGGCCCGATGCCGGGCGCTCCGGTTCGGGCACGCCGCCCCGGACCTTGAGGCCGTTGGGCATCAGCCCGACCGCTTCGAGCGCCCCCGCCAACTCCGGCAGCGTCTCGCGCATGGCCGCCGCCGTCTCCGGTTCGGCCGCCCACAGCGCCACGCTCACCGCCCTGCCCAGAAGCCCCACTTCGGCCCCCACCTCTCCGGTCGCAGAGAAATTGAGCGCGAACCGCATCGACCAGCCACGCTTGCTTGCAGCCTCGCGGCGGCTTCCGCCGTCGCGTCCGACCTGCATCTGCGCCATGACCAGCTCATGCCCGATGAGAAACGGCAGCTCCATCCTGAGCGAAGGCGAACTGGGTCTGGCCGAATTCGTCTGGGGATCGGCAAGCGAGGCAAGCTGCATCAGCTTGACCCGTGAGATCGCCGAATCCGTCTGCTCATGCAGCAACCGCCCCGCATCGCGTGCCGCGTCGGGCAGCGACGGCGGATCGGCCGCGATTGCCCGCAGCGGCAGTCCTTTGAGGGGAGGCGCATCACCAGGGGTCCGCGCCTGCGGTGCGGGTGCCGCGGGCGTATCGCCGAGCCATTTGCTCAGCGCGTCGCGCAACGCCAGCAGCCCGGCCTTGGCGTCCATCGGCTGCGGCATTCCGCGCGCCAGGGACGCTTCGAGTCCAATCCCTGACCGGGTGACGGCCTGTGCGATCGCCTCGGCGCTGACCCGCCCATCGGGCGCCACAATGCGCTGCGCCAGGACGCCCATCGCCGCCCGCAGCACCGGCTCCGGCAGGACCTGCGGCTGAGCCACGGCGTCGGCCAGTGTCTGCAGCAACGGCCCGGCCGAGGCCTGCCGCGCAATCGCATCCGGCACCATCTGAGCCAGCGCGGCCGCGGGCGTCGGTGGCGGGAGCGCCGGCCCCGCCGTCTGGGCCGCTGTGGCGGGCGGTCCGGTAAACGCCTGCGGAACCTCCGCCGCGACCACCGGCCGTGCCGCCGCCTGCGCCAGCAACAATGGATTGGGCGCCT
>DATMTK010000142.1:0-9061 GCA_035564755.1 Devosia sp.
GAGATCTTCTTGTCCTTGAAGTGCACCTCGAGGATGTCGCGCCGCTCCTCCTGGGTGGGGAGCGGCACCATGATCTGGCGGTCGAAGCGGCCCGGGCGCAGCAGCGCGGGATCGAGCACGTCGGGACGGTTGGTGGCCGCGATCAGGATGATGCTTTCGTTGGATTCGAAACCATCCATCTCGACCAGCAGCTGGTTCAGCGTCTGCTCGCGTTCGTCATTGCCGCCGCCGAGGCCGGCGCCGCGATGGCGGCCGACGGCATCGATTTCGTCGATGAAGATGATGCAGGGCGCATTCTTCTTGGCCTGGTCGAACATGTCACGCACACGGGATGCGCCGACGCCGACGAACATCTCGACGAAGTCCGAACCGGAAATGGTGAAGAACGGCACGTTGGCTTCGTCGGCCACGGCGCGCGCAATGAGCGTCTTGCCGGTGCCCGGCGGGCCGACCAGCAGCACGCCGCGCGGAATCCGGCCGCCGAGCCGCTGGAACTTGCCGGGGTCCTTGAGGAATTCGACGATCTCCTCGAGGTCCTGCTTGGCCTCGTCCACGCCGGCGACGTCCTCGAACGTCACCTTGCCATGCGTTTCGGTGAGCAGCTTGGCGCGCGACTTGCCGAAGCCCATCGCGCCGCCGCGTCCGCCGCCCTGCATCTGGCGGATGAAGAAGAACCACACGCCGATGATGACGATGAACGGCAGCCAGGAGCTCAGCAGGATCGACCAGAACGGCGACGATTCCGGCTCCTTGGCGGTGATGTTCACGCCGCGGTCTTCGAGGCGGGTGACGATATCGGTGTTGGGCGGAATGACCGTGTCGAAGCGCGAGCCGTCCTTGAGCACGCCCTGCACGACGTTATCGACGATGGTCACCGAGGTGACCGAGCCGGAATCGACGTCGGAAACGAACTGGCTGTAGCTCTTGTCGGAGACGGAAACGTTCCGCGTGGTCGACTGGAACACCTGGAACAGGCCCATCAGCATGAACAGGATGACGAGCCAGATGGCGAAGTTCCGGAAGTTGACGTTCATAAAATGCGTCCTGGGTAACCGGCCGAGGGGGGAGGCGGAAGGCCGGTCAATCCCGGCAAATGTAGGCCCCGCGCTAGAGCGTTACAAGTGCGGCAGGGTGCGCCTTGCGGACCATTAAGTCCAAGATTGTGGCAGCCTGAGGTTAACCGGCCGTCAGGACTGCGGCCGGACTGCGGGCTCCTTCCCGCCGCACCGAAATGGTAAATCCGTCGCTGGAGACGAGGCAGCCATGGAGCGTTGCCGGCTTGATCGGCAGCCGCTCGCCGAGCCTGGCGTAAAGGTGCTCGACCGCGCCCAGCGCGTGCGGCTTGCGGTCGCCGCCGACCACGCGGAGCACCCGCGTCAGAAGTCGCACCGCCACGGCCCGGTTGAGCCCGGTGAGCCCGGCATGCGGCAATTCGGCGTCGCCGTCCGGCCCCATATGCACGAGCGCCGCGAACGCCGTCTCGGCCCGCTCGCCGATCACCGCGTCGGCATCGGCCATCCGCTGTGCAAAATCGCCCAGCCGCCGGCGATCCAGCCCCAATTCCTCGAGCAGCGGCATCGCCTGGCGCCAGCGCACCCGCTCGTAGTGACGATCGACATTACTCGGGTCGCGTGCCGGCTTGAGCCCGGCTTCGGCGACGATCTCGCCCAGATATTCCGGGTCGACCGCGAGCAGCGGCCGGAACACCCGGCAACCTTCGACGGTCGCCAGCCGGTCCATGCCGCGCAATCCCTCGATGCCGCTGCCATGCGCGAGCCGCATCAGCACGGTCTCCGCCTGGTCGCCCAGATGGTGCGCCGTGAGCAGCAGCTCGGCGCCGTCCTCGGCCATCGCCGCCGCCAGCAGCCGGTAGCGTGCCTTGCGCGCCGCCGCCTGCATGCCGGTCTCGGGCTTCACCCCGTCCCAGCGCAGCCCGCGGGCCTGAAGTCCGAGCCGGGCAGCTTCCGCCAGGACCATGGCGACTTCCTCGCCGGCCTCGACGCGCAACCCGTGGTCGACCGAATAGACGATGAGCCGCGGCCGTGCCCGTCCGGCCGCCGCCCAGCGCGCTGCGAGCAGCATCAGGGCCAGCGAGTCGGGCCCGCCGCTCACGGCGAGGCCAATGGCTGCCGCGTGAGTCGCGGGCGCGAACAGGGTCTCGATGTCGAGCTCGTCTAGGCTGGGCATTGCGCCTTCTGCTTTTCCGCGCTGAGCCGCTGCATGAAGGCAGCCGGTTCCTTGGGATAGCGCTTGAGAACTTCGGCAAAGGTACGGCAGGCGGTATCCTGCTGGCCCGCTCCCGCCAGGGCGATGCCCAGCTTGAACAGCAGATCGGGCGCGCGCGGCGTCTTCTCGTAGTTCTGGAACCCGGTCAGCAGCACATCCGCCGCCTCGTCATAGGCCTGCCGCTGCAACAACGCCTCACCCAGCCAGTTGGTGGCGTCGGGGGCCTTGGCGTCTTTGGGATAGAGCTGGATGAACTGTTTGAACTGATCCTCGGCGAACTGGTAGTCGCCGCGCACGATCGCGTCGTAGCCCGCCTTGTACTGCGCATCGGCGTCGCCATTGGCGAGCTGCGGCGGCTGGCTCGAATCGAGGCTGAGGTTCAGCGGCTGGCCGTTGCCGTCGGTCGGCAGCGTGCCGAGGTCGGCTGTGCCGCCGCCCTTGCCGACCAGCGGATCCTGCGATTGCCCGAGCCCGTCACCGTCCATCGGCTGGCCTGCATCGGCACTGGGCGTTGCCGCGCTGCCGTCGCGACCGGCAATGGCCGGCACGCTTGCCTCCCCGCTCTGCTGCGGCTGCCCAGCCGGCGGAGTGGTCTGCTCGCCCTGCTGGGCCTGCGGCAACGCTCCGGTCGGCGTCGCGCCGCCGGGCTGGGTTGCCGCATCAGTTTTTTTTCCGGCAGGTGCCTTTCCGTCGCCGCCCTTGCCGCCGGTCCCCTCGAGCTGCTCGAAGCGGAATTCGTTGTCGTCCTGCATCTTCTGCAGTTGCTGCTGCATCTGCGTCAGCGTGAACTGCAGGCCCTGGATCTGCCCCGTAAGGTCACGCACCTGCTGCTCGAGTTGCTGCACCCGCACGATGACCTGCGCATCCGTCTGGCTTTGCGCCTGCGCGAAATTCGGGGCAGCGAGCCCGGCGGCAAGAGCGAACGCGAAGGCCACAAGCCCCCGCGACGCTCCCTTGGATAGGGAAAGAGGCACGATCATCTCCGTGGGTGTTGTCGAACGACACGAGCCAAGAATGCGGAGCGTTTCCAGGGTTACCGGATTTTCGGTTCGGAAACGCGTCCACTCAAGAACCGCCTGCGTGCATAGCGGGAAATTTCGACAAAAAGAAAGCGCCGGGCCCCAAAGTACGCGGGTGCCCGGCGCTTATGCCTCCGTGATGGCGCCAGGCGCCCTCACATTTACTGGATGACCGTCACAGCGCGGCGGTTTTGTGACCAGCACGAGATGTCGTCGCAGATCGCGACCGGCCGTTCCTTGCCGTACGACTTCGAGGTGATGCGCGACGCCGCCACGCCCTTGCTTTCGAGGTAATTCACCACCACCGAGGCGCGGCGGGCGCCGAGCGCGATGTTGTACTCGCGCGTGCCGCGCTCATCGGCGTGGCCTTCGATCAGGATCTTGTAGTTCGAATAGTGGTTGAGCCAGACGGCCTGCTTGTCCAGCGTCGCCGTCGCGGTGGGCGTCAGGTCTGACGAATCGGTGTCGAAGAACACGCGGTCGCCGACCGTGACCAGGAATTCCTGCTGGCTGCCGGGGGCGCCGCCGCCGGGGCCGAGGTTGCCCACCCCGGTGCCGTTGCGGCCGCACGCGGCGAGGGCGATCACGAGCACAACGAAAGCGGCTGCGCGCAAGGTAGCGGTAACTGGCGTCATCGAACGCATCCGGAATGCACTCCTGCAATCAATTGGGTAGCCGCGTTTTACTCGGCGTTATCTTAAGGCCGGGTTGGTGCACGTGGTTAATCGATGCTCAACGCGGCCCAAATGTGGCGGGAATCCGGCACTTTCGGCGGTGTTGCCGGTAGTCCACACATGCGGGTTAAGCTGTTGGAATGCTTAAGCGCCCCAGTCCAGCGTCCCGTTCTGAACCGCTGCTTCCAGCCGATCCACCGCTTCGCCGAGCTTGACATCGATGATGCCGAGATAGTCGGTCCAGTCGGCGAGCTTGCCCAATTCGCGGTCGCCGTCGGAGATTCCGCGCAGCGCGATCAGCGGCAGGCCGAAGCGCTGGCAGGCGCGCAATACGGCATAGGTCTCCATGTCGACCATCTGCTCGACGATGCCGTCATAGGCGCTGCCGCTGACGACATTGGCGCCGGTCGACAGCGTCGCCATCGCGATCCCCGGCACGAACGGCCCAAGCTTGAGCGTCGCCGGCAGGTCGAGGAACGGCACCACGCCGGGCGCAAAGCCGATGGCGCTCGCGTCCATGTCGCGCCAGCTCACCTCGCTCGCCTGATACAGGCCGCATTGCTCCAGCTCCGCCGAACCGGCCGAGCCGAGCGAGACGACGAGCAGCGGCAGCCGGTCATCGGCAGACAGCCTGGTCAGGTGCTCGGTGAGCACGATGGCGGCCTCGATCGGCCCGACGCCGGTGATCAGCGGCGTGATCCGGCTCTTGAGCTCCGGCCCGTATTCGAGCTCGGTCGCCATCACGTAAAGGATGTCGGCGACACCCGGCCGGCGATCCGCGAACGGCATTCCAAATTGCTCCCGCTATGCCGTGGCTGGTCGGGCCGGAACCGCGGCCCATGCGACGTCAGCTCCTGAGCGTGCCCCAGTTGGGATCGGAGGCGTAGGTGTTCATCTTGATCTGCTGCTCGTTGCGGCCCCAGATGTCGACGGTCCACAGCCCCGGGCCGGAATCCCCGCCCGGATCGCGCCAGAACATGATGACCCGGCCGTTCGGGCAGAAGGTCGGCCCTTCCGCGTGGAAGCTGTCGACCAGGATGCGCTCGCCCGTACCGTCGGGTTTCATCGTGCCGATCTGGAAGTTGCCGTTGGCCTGGCGCGTATAGGCGATGAGATCGCCCTTGGGCGACCACACCGGCGTCGAGTACGTGCCTTCACCATACGAAATACGCTGCGCACCGCCGCCGCTCGCGTCCATCACATAGAGCTGCGGCTGCCCGCCACGATCGGACTCGAACACGATTCTTGAGCCATCCGGGGAATACGACGGCGCCGTATCGATTTCCGAGCCGCTGGTGAGCTGCACCGGCTTGGCGCCGTTGAGCCCGATCGAATAGATGTTGGTGACGCCGCCATTGCTGACCGAAAACGCCACCGTTCCGCCATCGGGCGAAAAGTGCGGCGCGAACGACATCGGGGCGCCGTTGAGGAGCTTCCGCGACTTGCCGCCGAGCTGCGCCACGAACACCTGCGGATTGTCGTCCTCATAGCTGGTATAGGCGACCATCGAGCGGTCGTTGCTGAGGTTCGGCCCGAGCGTCAGCGCGGCGCCCGAGCTCAGCATCTGCACATTGAACCCGTCCTGGTCCATGATCGCGAGCTGCTTCTTGCGGTTGGCCTTCGGCCCGCTTTCGGCGATGAACACCACCTGCGAGTCGAAATAGCCGCTGTCGCCCGCCAGCGCCTGATAGATCGCGTCCGACACGATGTGGCCGATCCGGCGCTCGCTCTGTGGATCGGCGTTATAGGAATTGCCGACCACCTGCTGGGCCGCCGCCGTGTCCCACACGCGCACGCTCGACTGGATCTGGCCGCCTCGCTCCACCGTTCCCATCACCAGCGCGTCGACGTTCTTGGCGCGCCAGTCGGCAAAGGCAGGGGTGTTGCTCACATCGCCGACGATGCCCTGCATCTGCTCGGGCGGCAGCGGCGCAAACAGCCCCGAGCGCGTGAGGTTGTCGCGCACGATCTGCGCGATCTCCTGGCCGAACGCCGGATCGGACGAGCCGAAATCCGGAATGGCGATCGGCAGCGGCGTGAAGTTGCCGCCGCTCACAACGATGTTGACCAGTGCCTCGGCCGGCGACGCCGCAGCGGCCAGCAGCGCGCCGCTGGCAAGGCCGAGCCTCAGCAAATGGCGCCGGGTGATTGCGTGCATCGGGGGTCTCCTTGGATACGGGCAGTTACGTGAGGCTCTGGGCGTCGAAGCGAGCGATCACGTCTTGATTGACCGCCATGGTGTAGGGGCCGCAGCGCACCACGGCGCGTTGCGCGGCGGAAACGTAGGCGCGGTCGAGCGACGTGCTGCCGCTGCTCAGGATCGTCGGCATGGCATCCACATTGCCGGAGCCGTCGATGCTGAACTGCAGTTGCGCGGTGAGGCCCGCCTCCGCCGCGCCCGGCGGAATGTTCATGCAGGTCTTGATCTGCGCCACCAGCCCGTCGAGAGCGCTCTGCGACAGGGTCGCGGATTTGCCCGTCGTCTTGCCCAGCGTCGGATCGCCGCCCTGCCCCGTGACCGCGCCGCGCGACTTCTCGGAATTGATGAGCTCGGCCACCTGGTCGGCGGGCTTGGCCTGCTTGTCCGGCTGCGTCTTGGCCTGGTCGGTCTGCTTCTTGGGCGTGTCGGCCTTCTTCGGCGTCACGTCGGCGGTCTTGACCGGCGTCGGCTTGGGCGGGGCCTTCTGCAGCTCCACCGGCTTGCTGATCGGCAGCGGCGGCGCGGTTTGCGCCTGCGGCGCGTCGCTGGCCGTATCGGTCGCGACTTCCTTCTGCGGCTGCGCATCGTCGGGCGCCGGCATCGGCGTCGGTGCAGCCACCGGCTGCGGATCGGGCACCGGCGTCTTTACTGGATCGGGCTCGGGCGTGGGCTGCGGCGCTTCGACCGGCTTGGGCGCCGTGTTGACCACCGGCGCCGGTGTCGATTTGGCCGTCTCCTGCGGCGCCGGCTGGTCTTCCTCGGTGTTGCCCGCCTTTTGCGCGAGTTGGGCCGGCGTGTCGGTCTTGACGATCGCCGGGGTGTCGGTTTTGACCACCGTGCTCTGCAGCGAGCCGGCGCGGATATTGGTGAAGTCCGAGATCGGCACCAGGTCCACCGCGATCGACTCTTCCACGTCGGGCTCGACCGGCTTGGCCGAACCCAGCCCGATGATCACAATGATCAGGAGGGCGGCGTGGGCGATGACCGAGGTGGTGACACCGGTCTTCATCGCGCTATTTCGCCTGGTCCTGGGTTTGCGCCGTGATCAGCCCGATCTTGGAGAAACCGCCCGCGCTGAGCGTCCCCATCACCTTCATCACGGCGCCGTAGTTGGCGCTCTGGTCGCCGCGCACATAGATGCGCTGGTCGGTGGCGGCGCCGTTCGGCGCCTGCGCGTTGATGGCATCGACGAGCCCGTCGATATCGATCGGCTTGTCGCCCAGATAGACGTCGCCCGCCGGCGTCACCGACACGGTGATCGGCTTGCTCTCGGTGTTGAGCTCCTTGGCCTTGGTCTGCGGCAGGTCGATCGGCACGCCGACCGTGAGCAGCGGCGCCGCCACCATGAACACGATGAGCAGCACCAGCATCACATCGACCATCGGCGTGACGTTGATGTCGGCCATCGGGCGCTTGGTGCCGCGACGCTTACCGCGCCGCCCGCCGCCCGCCTGTGCAAGTGCCATCGCCATGGCTCAGCGGCCCCGCGCTTCGAGCTGGCGCGACAGGATCGTCGCGAATTCGTCGGCAAACGACTCGAGCCGGCCGATCAGCTTGTTCGAGTCGGCGCTGAGCTTGTTGTAGGCGATGGTCGCGGGGATGGCCGCCAGCAGGCCGAGCGCCGTGGCGAACAGCGCCTCGGCGATACCGGGCGCCACCACGGCGAGATTGGTCGACTTGCTGGCCGCGATCGAGGTGAACGAGTTCATGATGCCCCATACCGTGCCAAAGAGGCCAATGAAGGGCGACGCCGAGGCGACGGTGGCAAGGAACTGCAGCCGCTTTTCGAGCCCGTCGCTCTCGCGCGAGATGGCCACGTCGAGCACCTTTTCGAGGCGCGCCTGGATGCCGAGGAACGACGCCGCGTTCTGCTCGTGGCTGCGTTTCCACTCCTTCATGGCGGCGACGAAGATGGCGCCCAGACCCATCGTCGGCCGCTCCTGCATCTGCTGGTAGAGGTCCTCGAGCGACTGTCCCGACCAGAACACCCGCTCGAACGCATTCATCTGCCGGTTGGCGCGGCCGTAGAGCATCGACTTGTCGATGATGATCGCCCAGCACCAGACCGACGCCGCCAGCAGGCCGAGCATCACGATCTTCACCAGCCAGTCGGCGTGCAGGAACAGCGCCAGCAGCGAAAAATCCACCGGTGCGGCGGCAGGCGCATTGGTTGTCACGTCGGGGATCACGCTCGTCGCCGCGCTGACGCTCGGCAAAGCCTCCTGGGCCAGTGCCGGCGCGCAGAAGCTGACGGCCAGGGCCACGAAGGCCGCCACCACCATAAGCAGGGCATTCCGTTGCGTCGCCCGGTCCGAGGGGGTGTTCGCAAATGTCATGAAAGGTCCCTTCGTCTCGGCCCCCGCCGGACCGGCCCCCGACATTTCTGGCCGCAAAGGCCATATGTCGACACCGGGTCCGGATGCGGTCAGAATTTGTCAAATTTAAGAGAAAGCCCGGAATTCCGGCGCTTTGCGGGGCATGGGCTGCCTCGCCTTACTTATGGTCAACCAATGGTTAACACTTCGATTCCGCGCGCCTCGTGACGCCCTAGCGACCGAACGCCGCGACCACCGCTCTGGGCAGCCTTGCCGCCCGCCCGTCCTTGACCGCGACGACCACGACCTTCGCCCGCGCGATCAGCTCGTCGCCGCGTTCGATCGACTGGTCGAGCGTCAGCCGGGCGCCGCTGAGCGCGCTCACGGCGGTATCGACCACCAGCAGATCGTCGATCCCGGCGGCCCTGAGGAACTCGATCTCCATCGAGCGCACCGCAAAGGCGATCCCTTCCTTGGCGAGCTCGGAATGATGGATGCCCTCGGCGCGCAGGAACTCGGTGCGCCCGCGCTCGAAGAAGTGGAGGTACGCCGCATGGTACACCGCCCCCGAAAAATCGGTGTCCTCGTAGTAGACCCGGACCTCGTGTCGATGCGATGCGCTCATGC
>DATMTK010000143.1:0-10048 GCA_035564755.1 Devosia sp.
CTTCAGAGAAATTTTCCAACCAACTTTCGGTATGCTCATTCGTTCTGATGCTGACAAAGGCGGTGAGATCGAGGCCGAGTGCCTCTGCATTGAGCAGCGCCACCCGGCGGGAAATGAAGTTTTCGTTCTCCAGCCGGCGCAACCGGCGCCAACAGGTGTTGGGCGAGAGATTGACCGCTTCCGACAGCGCGGCGATCGACAGCGTGCCGTCCTCCTGCAACGCCGCGAGGATCCGGATATCGGCTTCGTCGAGATCAGCTCGTGTGATCATGACTGAACTCCTAGCACTGGTTCGATAGGAGCCGACGGCAGCAAGGATTCGAGCGTGGCGCCCCTGCTCAACCCCGAAAGGATGCCGCTTTCCTGATCCGCGAGTTCGGCAGCGCGGCGAAGCGCCGGCGCGCATTCATCGGCATTCAGGCAAACGACGCCGTCACCGTCGCAAAGCAGCATGTCGCCCGGCTGAATTACCGCACCGCCGACTGAAACCGGCGCGTTGAAGCGGCCCCCGAGCCCGAGCCGCCGGGTCGTCAGGGCGCTTTTGCCCCGCGCCCAGATCGGCAGGTCGATCGCAGCGAGTTCGTCGGTATCGGTAACCGGACCATCGACGACGATGGCCGTGATGCCCCGCGCCTTCGCCGCTCTGGCGACCACGCCGCCGACGCACGCGTGCCGATCATCGCCCAGCCGGTCGATCGCCAGGATGTCGCCCGCGCGCAGCTGGCCCAGCGCATGATGGAGCAACGCGCCATCAGCCCCCGGCAGCGCGAGCGTGACGGCGACCCCGGCGACGCGACCGCACGGGACGACCGGGGCGATCGCCGGATCGCACAGGCCCCACAAGCGAAAATGTCCCAAAGTCGATGTCGCGACGGCCGCTAACCGGGCGAGCATTGCCGCGTCCCCGGACTCGGGCATCGGCCGCAGATCGTAGCCGGAGGTCATGCCCCGCGGTCCCGCGCGAGCACGGCCGCCATCGGATCGCGAGGATCGCATTGCCGGAAATAGTCGATGAACCGTGCCGCCCGATCGACCAGCCATGCCGTCATCGCCTCGCCCTTTTCCGGTGACGCATAAGCGGCATCGCCGCCGCCGACACCGTTCGGCGCGACCTCGGCAGCATCGAACGGAAGATCGACCGCAACGTCTTCGAAAACGATGCCGCCGAACTGGGGCTGGGTCGGGCATCCGAACAGCGATCGCCGCGCGCTACCCTCGATCAGGTCGGGGCGCACCAGCTCTGGCGCCATATGCATCGTCACCGATGTCAACGGATCGGCGCCGTGTCCGCGGGCAGCCGCCGCGTTTTCGCCGTGAATCTGCCGCCACAGGCTGTCGGGCAGCATTCGCCAGAGGTGCAGCGCGGGGACCAGGACGCCGGTACCGCGGCGAACCTGATGCGCGACATCGGCGATCAGCGACGCGTTGGTCGAATGGCCGTTGACGATGACGACATGGTCCAGGCCATGATCGGTGAAGGAATCGATCATGTCCCGCAGCACGCGGCGGAACGTGTCAGCTCGCAATTGCATCCCGCCCGCGATACCGCGAAAGAATTCGGCATAGCCAAACGGCAAAACCGGGGCGCAGATCGCGCCGGCGCGCTCGGCAGCGGCGAGCGCGATCCGTTCCGCGACGACAAAATCGCCCATTGGCGCATGCGGCCCCTGTTCCTCCTGGCTCCCTAGCGGTAGCACGATCGGCACGGGGCCCGCGGCAGTGCGTTCGGCGAACTCGGTCCAGGTCAGGTCCTGAAGGGCATAAGGGCGTTTCGCCGCGTTCATGTCGCCACCCGCGTCCCGAGCGCCTTGTTGGCGAACACTGGGATCTGTTCACGAACACGTGCCGTCAGCGCGGGATCGAGACGAGCCGCGGCGATACCGGTTCCATCGGAGACGCGGGCGACCACCTGGCCCCAGGGATCGATCACCATCGACTGGCCGAACGACTGTCGCTTCCCCTGCGGCGTTGGATAGCGCCCCCATTGCGCGGCGGCGGCGACCCAGCATTCGGTCTCGATCGCGCGGGCGCGCAGCAATGTTTCCCAATGATCCTTGCCAGTCATCAGGGTGAAGGCGGCCGGCACCGTGATGAGGTCGGCGCCGCGCGTTGCCAGCGTCTGGTACAGTTCCGGAAAGCGAACATCGTAACAGATCGAGCAGCCGACGGTGATGCCCTCACAATCATAGGTGACAATGCGGTCACCGGCATCGACCGTCGCCGATTCATGATAACGCGCGCCGTCGGCGGTGGTGACGTCGAACAGATGGATCTTGCGGTAGCGCGCGGCTTCCCGACCGTCGCGATCGAACACCACGCTGGTGTTATGGACGCGCCCGGCGGTACCCGCCTGTTCATAGAATGACCCGCCGTGTATCCAGACGCGATGCGACACCGCCAGCCGGGAGAGCATTTGATACGTCTCGCCATCGACCGACGGCTCCGCGACATCGGGCGCGCCGGATGACCCGCCGAGCCATTCGCAATGTTCCGGCAGCAGGATCCAGTCTGGCCGGTCCAGCGCGACCGCGGAGTCGATCTGAGCGGCGATGGCGCGTAAATTGGCGGGCTTGTCATCCTGCGAATTGAGCTGGATAACGCATATCTTGAACATGGATTACTGCCCCTCGGGAGCGGTTGCCGCCCCGTAGTAAATGGCGTTGAACAACAGCTTGAAGGCATCCTGGGTCTGGGCCCGCAGCGCGACTTCGGGGCCGAACAGAAACACTCTTCCCCGGCCGATCGGCAGATCGAGCACGGCCGAGGCGCCTTCGAGATGTTCGGGATGCAGCGCCCAGCCGCTGTGCAGCAAATGATCGCCGGTAAAGCGCAATGGCACGCGCGAGCCCGCCACCGGGTGAGTCAGACGGAACACCGGGCTCGAATCGAAGAACAGATCGACCTTGTCGGACAGGCCATAGGCGAGTGGCGCGGTCGTATCGGCAGTGGCCGTTAGCAACGCGCCCGGCACATAGAATTGCGTTCGCGGCAACGGCGTCACCTTGCCGTCGACATTGGTGGTCAACGGATTGTCGACGGGCAGGTCGAGGCTTTTGATCAGCCCTGATGTTGAACTGCCCATGCCGAGCAACGTGCCGCCCTGTTCCACGAATTGCCGCAATTGCGGCAATGTCTTGTCGGCGGTGATCATGCCGAGCATCGGGCGATAGCGCGTGGGGATGTCCGCCGGCTTGGGCTGCGGATTATCGAACCGGCCACGGAACATACCGCCCTCGCCGCTGGAGCGGTCGTTGGGAATGGCGGCGTCCGGCACGATGATGACGTCGAACTTGCTGCGCAGGTCGCCCTTGTCGAGTTGCTGCGGATAGACGACCGTGTACGGCAGTTCGTACTGGTCGAAGATCCAGCGCAGCCAGCCGGTCGGCAACAGCCCGCCATAGAGATCGACCAGCGCGACGCGCGGCTTGCGCATCGCGATCTTCTGGCCTTGCGGCGCGTGATCGACCGCTTCTGCCGACATGCCGAACTCGGTAACCGCCCGTTGGACGATCGTTGCGGCGCCGTCATGCGCGGGGATCCACAGCGCGCCGTCTTCGGCCGGCTTTCCGGCGACGGCGGTGGGATCGGACAGCCAGAAGAACGGGATACCCGCCTTGCTCAACCAGTTTTCAAGGTGGAACACATTGTTGGTGCGATGGCTGACCAGCCATCCGCCTTGGCCATTGCCGACGATCCGGCCGGCATCAGGCTTGATGAGATGATCGACAGGCGTGGTTTGCGCATGGAGCGCATCGAGCACACGAGCGAATTTCACGCCCATCTGGAAGGCGGGCGTATAACCCGACGCGTCGGCGGGCGGGATCGGCGGACCGCCCGGATAGCTGAAGTTGGGCGGATATTTCTGCGGTTCGAACATGTCGAGGATGTGCGGGCGATACGCCTGCGCGGTCCGCACGACATAGGTGCCCGCCGGCCATGTCTCGCCGTTGGCGGTGAACGGTGCGGTCGCCCGGTCAACCGTGACGCCCAGTTTGATCAACGCATTGAGGAAATTGACGGCGGTGGGGAAATCATGCTGATCTACAGGGATGATATACGCCCGCGCGTCGCGCGCCGACGGCGCATGCAGGATCTTTTGGTAGTAGCTCTCGTTTATCTCGCTCCACCCGCTTGATCGGGTCGGGACCGGCTTTTCGCCTGCCGCGGCGGCGGCGGCGTGGGCGGCAGCGATCCGATCGGGCGTGATCGTCCAGTTATCGCGCTCGCCAGCCTCGATACCATCGGCGCCCATCCGCCAGAAATTGAACAGCAGCTTCTCGCGGTTCTTTGCCGCATAGCTCAGCAGTGCACGGTTGATCGACAGGCTGTAGGCAACCGATTGCGCCATCGTCCAATGCTGCTGCGGCGCGATCGGCAACGGCTGGTCGTTGCTGGCGATCTGGCGTTCGGGCACGAACGGGATCTTGATAGGCACGGGCTGACCGATGATTTCGATCAACACACCGATCGCATTGTGGAAATACGATGCCGTGCGCAAATTGCCGTTGTACCAGGTATCATAACCGGCGCCGCTGCGCGTCGTGCCGCCGCCCTTGCCTTCGGAAACCAGCCGGCTTTCCAGCGTGGCGCCAACCTCTTCCAGGCTGGTGATCACCAGCGGATCGTAGTGATAATTGAACGGATCGCGGAACGGCGGCATGAACACGACGGTGCCGGCCGGGCCCGTCTGGTGCTGGTTCATGATGATCTGGGGGCGCCAGTCGTGGAACAGCACGCGCGTGATGTTCTGCGTCTCCACCATGTCGGCCATGTAGAAATCGCGATTGTTATCATGGCCGATATAGGGGTGATAGAGCACCGGCAGCGTGGTAAGATCAGGCTCGCGCTTCGCCGGATCCTTGAAGCGCATGTACCAGTTGGCGACCAGTTCCATCCCGTCGGGGTTGTCGGGCGCGAACAGCGTGATGACGTTGTCACGGATGCGCTTCGCCTCGGCATCGTCGCTCGACACGATGTCATAGACCTGCTGGATCAGCGCGGTCTGCGCTTCCACCTCGCTCGAATGGAGCCCGCCATCGACCCAGACGACCGCCTTGCCCGTCGCCGCCAGTGCGTGCGCCTGCGCGGCGTCGATCCCTTTGGCCGCGCCGAGGCGGGCGGAGATATTGCGATAATGGTCGAGCTGCGCGAGGTTCTTCGCTGAGGACACGACCGCGACGATCTGATGGCGCCCCTCGGTGGTCTGGCCGATATCGATAAGGCGAATGCGGTCGCTCTGGGCCGCGAGGACGCGCCAATAGCGCACCAGGTCCGTATAACTGGGCACGTAGCGGTTTTCGCCCATGCGATGGCCGAGCACCGCGTATGGCGTGCTGATGTGTGCGGCGGGGACATTCTTCAGCGCCGCCCGCAACGGGGGCGTTCCCGAGAGTACGAGGGCAAGCGTCGCCAGCGACACGAGGATCGGCGCCTTCATGGGATGACCTCCATTTTCTGGCCGGCGGATCGAAGGGACAGCGCGACGGCCAGCGAAACCGCCGCGGCGGCCGTCACGTAGAAGGCGGGCGCGATCAGCATTCCGGTCTGTTTGATCAACAACGTGGCGATGAACGGCGCAAACCCGCCGAACAGCATCACCGCCAGATTGTACCCCACCGACAAAGCGGTGTAGCGCACGCGCGTCGGCAGCAATTCGCACAGGAATGTCGGCGCGACACCGCTGAACATGCCCGAGAAGACCCCGGCGCACGCCGTCGCCAGCACCACCGACCAGCCCGTGCGCTGCGTCGCCATGATCGCGAATAAGACGATCGACAGCAGCAGGAATCCGGATGCGCTGGCAATGAGGAACGGGCGGCGGCCGACATGGTCCGACGCCCAGCCCGACACGGGGGTGACGATGATCGCGACGATCGCGCCGACCAGCGTCGCGGTCAGCGCCCAGGACGACGAGACGTGGAGAATCTCGGTAGCGAAGCTGACGAGGAAGGCACCATAAACATAGCCCGCGACCGTCCAGATGATGACCAGCCCGAAGATCGCCGCGACCGCCCGGCGATGGATGGTAAGGGCATCGCGAAGCGGGTGGCGCGACGGGGCGTTTTCCGCACGAAAGCCTGGCGTCTCCGGCACCTTCGCCCGCAGATAGAAACCCAGCGGCGCGACTAGGACGCCGAGCAGGAACGGGACGCGCCATCCCCAAGCGTCGAGGCTTGCCGCCGGCAGGACCACGTTGAGCAGCAGCGCCACCAGCACCGCGGAGACGATCGCCAGGCCGGTGCTGAGCTGTTGCAGCGCGCCGAACAGACCCCGCCGGTGCGCCGGTGCGTACTCGACGAGGAAGGTGGTCGCCCCACCCCACTCGCCGCCGGCGGCGAAGCCTTGCAACAACCGGCAGATGACGAGGAGGATCGGCGCGCCAATCCCGATCGACCTATAAGGCGGGATCAGCCCGGTGGCGCAGGTCGAAAACGCCATCAGCAGCATGGTAAAGACTAGAGCCGACTTGCGGCCATGGCGATCCCCGATGCTGCCGAGCACCATCGATCCGACCGGCCGCATGACGAACCCCACGCCGTAAGTGGCGAAGCTCGACAGGATGGTGGTTAAAGGATCGGCGGCGGGAAAGATTGCGCGGCCGATCTGGGCGGCAAAGTAGCCGTAGATAATGAAATCGAACAGTTCGAACCAATTGCCGACCATCGCCGAGCCCAGCGCGTGCATCACGTCGCGCCGGCGCGGGGCGACGTCTGGCGCGCGGATATCATTCGCCGCAGTCCGGTTCATTGCACGTCCGCCGGCGGCGACGGCTTGAACAGTGGTTGCGGCACGTGCGGCGGGATGACGACGTGTCCGTCGCGCACCATCACCAGTCCGTCCTTGACGACGAGATCGACGTGCCGCAGCGCGTCGAGATCCTGTTCGGGATGCCCGTCGACGACGATCACGTCGGCCAGCTTGCCCGGCGTGATGCTGCCGAGCAGATCGCCCATGTCGAGCAGCTGCGCATTGGTCAGCGTGGCGGCCTGCAACGCGCCGGGAATAGTATAGCCGCCCTTCACGAACCATTTCAGCTCGGCAATGTAAACGTTGGGCACCATCTTGTTGGCGTCCCCGATCGTATCGGTGCCAACGCCCATCACGATGCCGGCCGCCTTCATTCGCTTGAAGACATCGAAAATGCTCTGCGAGGTGAGCGTGAAGCGGCCCGAGGTCTTGTTATAATAGCCGCCGCGATCGAGCACGTTCTGATAGACTTGGAGCGTCGGTATCGAGGCGGTCTTGTGGCGCGCCATGTCGACGATAGTGTCGTCGCTGCGCGGCAAGGGATGCTCGATCATGTCGACGCCGGCATCGACCGCCATCTTGATGTAGAAGGTCTCGCAGTGACACGTCACCTTGAGCCCGAGCCGATGCGCCTCGTCGACCGCCGCCCGGATTTCATCCGGTGCGAAATAGCTCGCTACCTTGATGACGCTGGCGCCCTTTTTGAACGTCTCCCTGACAGCCTCGCGCCAGGCATCGGCGCCATCGCGTTCCCAAGCGTAACCAGGGCCGTGTGTCGGGCCGACAGGGCGTTCGGCGGCGTGCCCGCCCGTGCCGGTGATGATGTGCCCGGCGGTGAACACTCGCGGCGCGGGGATCGAATCTGACGCGCTCGCTTCGGCGAGAAGATATGGCGCATCGTCGACGCCGTTCAGATCCCGCACCGAGGTTATGCCCGATTCGAGCATCCAGCGCAGGTTCCTGACGCCGTTGAGAACGCCGTATCCCTCGCTCGCCTGTTCGTCGATCGGCGCGCGGCTGTCCGGATAGGTGACGTGAACATGCATATCGATGAGTCCGGGCATGACGGTCTTCCCGGTGACGTCGATGACGTCGGCATTGGCGTCCCAATCGACTTTCCCCGGCGGGAGGAGCGCGACGATCCGGTGACCGCGGATGACGACGCTTTCCGGCACGATCCGCTCGCTCTCGGAATCGAAGACACTGCCGCCCTTGAGGACGATCACGTGATTGGACGGCGGTATCGGCGGTTCGGGTATCCGTCGCGGATCGTCGCTGGTGCGCGTCTCGGGCGCGATCCATTGGCTGCGTTGCCGCTGTTCGGCGCTCTGGGCATGGATCGCGGTCGGCGCCAGCAGGGCCAGCAGGCAGCTCGCTCGGATCAGGTTCCGCATGAAAGATTCCTTTCCGGTCGGGAGGACGGCAGCAGCAGGCCGCAATCGGCCCGCACATGATCGACAACCTGCGCATGGGTGGCGAGCCAGCCGTCCAGCGAGGTGGCGAGGCGAATGATCTCGTCCAGTATCCAGATGCGCGATCGCGCACCGATGACATGGGGGTGCATGGTGAGCTGAAAGAGGCCGCCCTCCGCAGCGGCGGCTTCGAGCTCGCGCCTGAAGATCGTGAACACGTCGTCGGGAGAAATATAGGGCCGGAGACTGCCTGCGCGGTGCATCAGCAAATAGGCAGCATCGTCACGGATCCATTCGACGGGAAGCTCGACCAGCCCACTCGGCTCGCCGTCGCACAGCAGCTCGTAACAATCCTCGTCCGCCATCAGCGAGCTGTCGTAGGACAGACCGAGATCGATCGCGGCGCGGAGCGTGTCAGCGGCGAAATCCCAGGACGGGGTGCGCATGCCTACCGGGCGGGTGCCGGTCGCTTCGGTCAGCACATCCGCTGCGCGGGCGAGAAGGTCGCGCTCGATACCGGACGGAAGGCCGGTGTTGAGTTCGTGGATCCAGCCGTGCAGCGCGATTTCATGACCATCGCCGGCGAGCGCACGCTGTTCGTCTGGGTGCAGCAGCGCGGTGACGGCGGGCACGAAAAAGCTTGCCGGCGCGCCATGGCGCGCGAGGATCGCGGCAATACGCGGCACGCCGACCCGGGCGCCATATTGCCCCCAGCTCAACCGTGCGATCGAAGCGCCGCCATCGCGTAACTCATTGGTCTCATGATCGCTGTCAAACGACAGGGCGACCGCGAAACGGGCACCCCCCGGCCAGCGGGAAGGACGCAATGCCCGGCCGCCACGAACATGATTGACCCGGCTCTCGATCTCCGAAGTCGACCATTGCCACGGCGCCTCCATCAGCGTCCTCCGTCAACCGAAAGGATCTGTCCGGTGATGAACCGGGCCGATGGCGAGGCGAGAAAGGCGACAACATCCGCAATCTCCTCGGGCGTGCCGAGACGGCGCAGCGCGGTGCCGCGGATGATTGCGTCGCGCTCGCCTTGGTCATATGCGTCCCACTGGCGTCGCGTCGCCGGCCCGGTGATGATGAACCCCGGCGCCACCGCGTTGACGCGGATGTTGGCTGGCCCGAGTTCGCGGGAGAGCTGGCGCGTCAGGCCAAGCAGCGCATGCTTGGCCGCACAATAAGCCTGCACGCCGGTCATCGACGCGCGCAGCGACGCGCCCGATGCGATGTTGATGATCGCCCCGCCGCCGGCCTCGCGCATCGCGCCGATCGCCGCCTGACTGAGCGCCGCGGCGGCGTTGACGTTAATCGCCATCACCTGATCCCAGGAGGCGTCCACGACAGTATCGAATGGGGTGAAGGATTGCCCCGCGACGCCACCGCAATTGTTCACCAGCACGTCGACCCGCCCGCCATTGGCAGCGGCCACGCGTCCCATCCAGCCGCGAGCCTGGCTGCGATTAGCCAGGTCCACCGGCTCGGTTTCGATACCGGCCTGCCGCGCCTTGTCGAGGCCGGCCACATCGAGATCGCAGCCGAACACACCGGCGCCATCCGTGGCAAACCGGCGGGCGATGGCGAGGCCGATTGCGCTCGCCACGCCGCTTACGGCGACGATCGCGGCGCGATCAGGCATCGACCCCAGCCAGGCGAAGCAGATTGTCGTCGCCCTGGCCGCCCTCCCGCTCGATGCGGCGAACCATCTCGATCAGCGCACACAGCGTCGGGCACGCCAGGCCGTGGCGGCTCCCCAGCTCGACGACCGGGCCGTACATCGCGTCCACCTCCGTCGTGCGATGATGGATCGCTAAATCGCGCCAGACACCCGAATATGCCTTGCCGCTCGACTGGTTGAACGAGATCATCGCCGCGAGACTGCG
>DATMTK010000144.1:0-37530 GCA_035564755.1 Devosia sp.
CACGCACCTCTTCGGCACCGACCAGCTCGGGCGTGACCTCCTCTCGCTGGTGATGCGCGGCATGCTGACGAGCTTCGTGGTGGCCGCTGTGGCGGTCGCCGTCGGCGCCGTGATCGGCGTGCCCCTCGGCCTTGCCGCGGCCAGCTGGGGGGCCATCGCCGATTGGTTCCTGAGCGCGCTCGGCGGCTACGTCGCTGCGGTTCCAGCGTTCGCAATCGCGGCCATCCTCGCCGCCCGCTTCGGGCCGAGCGCCGGAACGGCGATGGTGGCGCTCGGCCTTAGCATGGTGCCCGCCTTCACGGCGTCGACGCGGGTTGCCCTGTACGCGGGCCGCCGTCCCGGTTATGCGGTTGCGGCGCAGCTCGCCGGCGCGCTGCCGTTCGAAATCGTGCGCCGCTACAGCCTCCCCGCCTTCACCCGCGCTATCGGGGCCGAGATGGTCGCGCAGCTCGCGGTGGGCGTGCTGGGTGAGGCGGCGCTGTCGTTTGTCGGTCTCGGCACTGCGGCCCCGGCGACCAGCCTCGGCCTGCTGCTCCACGATGCCCCGTTGGCCGGCGCGGGGCAGCCGATGTTGATTGCCGGGCCGGGTCTCGTCCTGGTGCTGATGGTGCTCGCGCTCAACATCACCAGCCGCGGGCTCAAGGCGCGCAACTTCCTCGCCGATCCAGGAGCCTCCGATGCCGCTGCTTAGGCTCGACGGCCTCTCGCTCAGCCTCGACGGCACGGCGCTGCTCGAGGATGTCACCTTCAGTCTCGACAAGGGCGAACGCCTCGGCCTCATGGGCGAAAGCGGCTCCGGGAAGAGCCTGCTGCTGCGTACCCTCCTCGGGCTCCTGCCGCGCGGCGCAAGAGTGAAGGGAACCGTCGAACTCGACGGCGCGCCAATGCCGGTTGTCGAGTCAGAGCGCGCGGGGTTGCGCGGCAAGCGGATCGGCGCGGTGCTGCACAACGCCGCCTCGTCGCTCGATCCGCTGCGGACGGTCGCCACTCTCATCAGCGAAGCGCAGGCGTTGGCGGGCAAGCCGATTGATGTTCCCGCGCTGCTGTCCGGGCTGGGCCTCGATGCCAAACTCGCAAAGTACCTGCCGCACGATCTGAGCGCTGCAGAGCGACGCCGGCTGGCGCTCGGGCTCGCGGTCGCGGGTCAGCCGGATCTCCTGCTGGCCGACGAGCCGGCGGACGGCCTCGACCTCATCGAGCAACGGCGCATCCTCGATCTCATCGCGAGACAGTGCAGCGACCGCGGCACGGCGCTGGTCATCGCCTCGCACGATCTCAAGACGCTTGCGATGCTCTCGGACAAGATCGTCGTGATGCGCGGCGGCAAGGTCATCGAGTCCGGTGCCAAGGCCGAAGTGTTCGGGCACCCCAGGCATGAGTTCACCCGTGCCGTGCTGAGCGCCGGCCGCCATCGCGCCAAGACGCTGATGCGCACGCCGATCGGCGGCACGCTGCTCGAGGTTCGCAATGTGACGCGACGTTACCGGCTACCCGACCGGTCGCTGTTCGAGCCACGCCGGCCGGTGATGGCGCTCGACGGCGTCAGCCTTACGGTCCGCGCTGGTGAGTCCGTCGGACTCATCGGGCCGCAGGCCGCCGGCAAGTCGACGCTCGCGCGCATCATCGTCGGGCTTGAGGGCGCCACCTCCGGTGAGCTCGAGTTCAACCAGCAGGTCTATACCGGCACCGACCTGCCACGGTTGCTTCGCCATGACATCAGCCTGGTGGCTGCCGATCCGCGGCCGACCTTCGATCCAAAGCTGCCGGTTGGGCAGTCGGTCGCCGAACCGCTGCAGCTCGAGCTGCAGCGCAGCGTCGACGAGCTCAGTACCCGCCTCGTCGAAGTCGTGACCTCGGTCGGCCTGTCGACCGACGTGCTGACGCGGCCGCCCGGCGATTTCACGATCGGCCAGTTGCAGCGTCTCGCCATCGCCCGGGCGCTGGTGACGCGGCCGCGGCTGGTGGTCCTCGACGAGGCGGTCGCGGCGCTGGATGTCGGAGCGCGCGGCGAAATCCTGGTGCTGCTCAACCGGTTGCGCGCCGATTTCGGCTTGAGTTTCCTGATTATCGGCCACGACCTGGACCTGATGCGGATCGCCGCCGACCGGGTGCTGGTCATGGATCGCGGCAAGATCGTCGAAGCAACCACGCCGGCGCAGCTTCTCGAAAGGCCGCAGCATGAGGTCACGCAGCGGCTGGTCGCCGCGCAACTGCCCGATGTCGGGATCGTACCGGTGTTCTAGCCTGAGCTAGTGCACCATCGGGTGGCCGGCTTCGTCGAAGCGGTGGAACATGTCGCCCCGCGGCGAAAAGCTCAGCGCGTCGCCGGCGTGATAGGTGGCCTTGCCCGGCTGCCGCACGATCACCGGCTCGGTCGAGCCGATATCGACGTAGACATAGCTGTCGGAGCCCAAGTTCTCGGAATAGATCACCTTGCCGGTCCAGGTGCCGCCGTTGGGCACGATGTCGATGTGCTCGGAGCGTACGCCCACCGTCGTCGCCTTGAACGGATCGGCGAACTTGCCGGTCAGGAAGTTCATCTTGGGCGAGCCGATGAAGCCGGCGACGAACAGCGATTGCGGGTTCTCGTAAAGCTCCATGGGCGTACCCACCTGCTGCACCACGCCGTCCTTGAGGACCACGATGCGGTCGGCCATGGTCATGGCCTCCACCTGGTCGTGGGTCACATAGACCATGGTGGTGTCGGCGAGCTGCTCCTTGAGCTGGCCGATCTCCATGCGCATCTGCACGCGCAGCGCCGCGTCGAGGTTGCTGAGCGGCTCGTCGAACAGGAACACTTTTGGGTCGCGCACGATGGCGCGGCCGATGGCGACGCGCTGGCGCTGTCCGCCCGACAGGGCCTTGGGCAGGCGCTCGAGATATTTGGTGAGCTGGAGCTTTTCGGCCGCGGCGCGCACCTTCTTGTCGAGCTCGGCCTTGGGCAGGTTCTGCAGCTTCAGCGCATAAGCCATGTTGTCGTAGACGGTCATATGCGGATAGAGCGCGTAGGACTGGAACACCATGGCGATGCCGCGCTTACTCGGCGCCACGTCATTGACCACGCGACCGTCGATCTGCAGCGTGCCTGACGAGATCGTCTCGAGGCCGGAAATGCAGCGCAAGAGTGTGGACTTGCCGCAGCCCGAGGGGCCGACGAAGACGATGAATTCACCCGATTTGATATCGAGGTTCACATCCTTGAGGATCTCGATGTTGCCGTATCTCTTGTAGAGATTGCTGATCTTCAGGTCCGACACGACTTCTCTCCCCCTGCTGCGCTAATGCAGAATCCCAATGTAGGCACCGAACGGCGCCAGGCTCAATGTATCGTTGACCGGCTCGGCGGCAATCCCGGGCGCACTAGCCTCGGTCAGCGAGAACCCGCCGGGCACCGGCACGATCGCCGCCTTCGGGCTCATGTTGAACACGCAATAGAGCCGCTCGGTGCCGTCTTCACGCACGAAGGCCAGCACGTCGTCGGGTGCGTCGAGCGTTGTGATCGAGCCCTTGATCAGTGCCGAGTGGCGCCGCCGGAAGGCCAGCATGGCGCGATAATGGTGCAACACGGAATGCTCGTCGCCCTCCTGCCGGTCCACCGCCTTGGTCAAATGGTCGGCGGGCACAGGCAGCCACGGCCGCGTCGCGGTGGTGAAGCCGCCGGTCGGCGACTGCGTCTGCCACACCATCGGCGTGCGGCAGCCGTCGCGACCCTTGAACTGCGGCCAGAACTCAATTCCATAGGGGTCGACCAAATCCTCGAACGCCAACTCGGCTTCGGTCAGGCCCAGCTCCTCGCCCTGGTAGAGGCAGATGGAGCCGCGCATCGACAGCAGCAGCGTGCAGGCGAGCCGGGTGAAGGCCTCCTGTTCGCCATGCGTGGCCCAACGGCTCACATGCCGCACCACGTCGTGGTTGGAGAATGCCACGCAGATCCAGCCTTCGGGCGCCTCCCTCTCGGTCTGGTCGATGGCCTTGCGGAAATGCGCCGCACTGAACTCGCCGCCGAGATAGTCGAAGGTGTAGGCCATGTTCAGCTTATCGCCGCCCGAGGTATAGGCCGCCATCACCTCCATCTGGTGCTGCGCGTCGCCGATCTCGCCCACTGTCGCCTTGCCGCCGAAATCGTCCATCAGCTTGCGCAGGCGCTGCAGAAACTTGACGTTCTCCGGCTGGCTCTTGTCGTACAGATGCTCCTGGAAATTGTAGGGATTCACCGCCGGCGCCGTGGTGGCGTTGAAGTCTTCCGGCCTCACCACCGGGTTGTTCTGCAGGCCCTGCGAGTGGAAGTAGAAGTTCACCGTGTCGAGGCGGAAGCCGTCGACGCCGCGCTCCAGCCAGAAGCGCATATTGTCGAGCATGGCGTCCTGGACCGCCGGACTGTGAAAGTTCAAATCCGGCTGCGAGGCGAGGAAATTGTGCATGTAGTACTGCATGCGCCGGCTGTCCCAGGTCCAGGCGCTGCCGCCGAAGATCGAGAGCCAGTTGTTGGGCGGGGTGCCGTCCGGCTTGGGGTCGGCCCACACGAACCAGTCGGCCTTCTCGTTGGTGCGGTTGAGCCGGCTCTCGGAGAACCACGGATGCTTGTCCGAGCAGTGGCTGATCACCTGGTCGATGATCACCTTGAGCTTGAGCGTGTGCGCCTTTTCGAGCAGCCGGTCGAAATCGCCGAGCGTGCCGAACAGCGGGTCGACGTCGCGATAGTTGGAGACGTCGTAGCCGAAATCGCGCATCGGCGAGGTGAAGAAGGGGCTGAGCCAGATGCTGTCGACGCCGAGGTCGGCGACATAGTCGAGGCGCTCCGTGATACCGACGAGATCGCCGACACCGTCGCCATTGTGATCCTGAAACGAGCGCGGGTAGATCTGGTAGATCACCGTGCCGCGCCACCAGTCCTTGTCGAGTGGCGGCTCCGGCGGAGTTTTCTGCTCCGTCATCAACGGCTGCGCAACCACTCCGACTCCTTCTCGCACCACCCCGAAAGGGCGGTTTGCCAAAACGTTTTAGTTGGCTATTCTTAGCCATGGGAGCGAGGTTTCGTCAACGCTGGCGGCATGTCGAGGCTGTGCGGACCTGCACAAATCTGCGTGTGACGACAAGGACTTATGGGTAGCGAAGTAAAACCGTCCAAGGCGCACGCGGGAAGCGCCCGAAATGTGACGATCAAGGATGTGGCGGCAGAGCTCGAGCTCTCCATCACGACCATCTCGCGCGCCCTCAACGGCTACCCCGACGTCGGCGAGAGAACGCGGCTCAAGATCGAGTCGGCGGCCAAGCGGCTGGGCTACCGGCCCAACCGCAACGCGCAGCGGCTGGTGCTGCAGCGAACCCACAACATCGCCTGGGTGCAGTCGGACAACGAGCTCAAATATCTCGATCCGCACTTCGCCGAGGTGATGGCCGGCGTGCTCGCCGGTGCCCGCGAGGCCAACTACGACATCGTTCTGACAAGCCATGGCAAAGATCGCGAGCTCGTGACCTACGATCGTTACGTGCGCGACAACAGCGTAGACGGCTTCATCGTCGACCTGCCGCGTGAGAACGACGAACGCATCAGCTTCCTCAAGGAGTCCGGCCGGCCCTTCGTGGTGCATGGGCGCGAACAGCGGTTTGGCCAGTATGGCTGGGTCGACATGGACAATTACGGCAATTTCTATCGGCTGGCGCGGCTGTTCATTGCCAACGGTCATCGCAAGCTTGCCTTCATCAACGGCGACGAGGCCTTCAACTACGCGCTCTACCGCCAGCATGCCGTGCGCCACGCGATCGCCGACGCCGGGCTGCCAGCCGATGCGGTCACCGTCTACAATTCGGCCCACCCGATGGGCGATGCCGGGTTCCGGCTGACGCGCGAGGCATTGCGCGATCGGTCCGTCACGGCGATCATCTACTCGTCGATCCTGTTGCTGGTCGAAGCGCTTGAGGTGTGGTCCCCAGCCGAGCGAAACGGCAAACCGGTCGCGCTCGCCACCATGGACGACCAGCTCCGCCATATCGATCCGACCCGCATGCTGCCGCGCGTGACCTTCGTGCGCTCGTCGCTGCGCGAGGCCGGCACGGAACTCATCGCCGAGCTCGGGCGGCAATGCGATGCCAAGGAGAGCCCGCGCGGCACGATGATTCCGTCCTATTTCCAGGTCGTTCCCGGCTTCGATCCGCGCAGCATCGACGAGCCGCTGCCGATGGGCCGGCGCAGTATCATAGGGTGAGCGCCCAAGAAAAAGGGCCGGCCCTTCTGGACCGGCCCGAGCTTTTGGGAGGTCTAGTTTATTTCACCGAGCCCGCCAGCAAACCGCGCACGAAGTAGCGCTGCAGCGAGAAGAACACGATCAGCGGCACGACGATGGAGATGAAGGCCGCCGCGGTCAGCACCTCCCAATTGTTGCCGTACTGACCCAAAAGGTTCACCAGCCGGGCTGTCAGGACCTGCCGGTTGTCCTGTGCCCCCAGGAACACCAATGCGACCAGAAGGTCGTTCCAAATCCACAGAAACTGGAAGATGGCGAAGGAAGCGAGAGCCGGAAAACTCAGCGGCAACACCATGGTGGTGAAGGTCTTGAAGTGGCTTGCGCCGTCCATGCGCGCCGACTCCATGATTTCGCGCGGCAGCCCGGCCATGTAGTTGCGCAGCAGGTAGATCGCGAGCGGCAGGCCGAACGCGGTATGCGCCAGCCAGACGCCGAGATAGCTCTTGCTCTCGACGTGAAAGCCCGACGATCCGGGCAGCCATCCGAACACCGATGGCACAGTGCCGTTCAGCCAGTTGGCGACATGGTTGTAGATGGTGAGCAGCGGGATCAGCGACATCTGCAGCGGCACGACCAGCAGTCCGACGACCAGCGCGACGATGATGCCGCGGAACGGGAACTGCATCCACGCCAGCGCGTAGGCCGCAAAGGCCGCGATCATGATGGGGATCACGGTCGATGGAATGGCCACCGTGATCGAGTTGATGAAGCTCTGCGCCACGCCGGTGGAGTTGAGCACGGCCCAGTAGTTGTCGAGAGTAAAGCGCGGCGGGCTGCCGGCGACGTAGTAGATGCGCGGCGAGCCTTTGTAGGCCGGCTGCTGCGGAAAGGTCCAGACGTAGTCGCCATTGGCCTGCACCGTGATGCTGCCGCCGTCCTGCATGTCGAGCGGCTGGCCCGCCGGCGTCTTGCCGATGGTCGCGTTGGTCTGGCCGTAGGTCTCGATGTCCTGGCCGCCGGGCGACCCGAACAGATTGCCCTTGATTTCCCAGTGATCGCCAGCCTGTACTGCCTTGTCCGACGTTCCGGCGCGGGAAGCGTTCATCAGCGTCGAGGGGACCAACGCCGTCCACCAGCCGCTGAGGGCGAGCTGGTCCTTGTCGCGGACCGAGGAAATGAGCAAGCCGACCGTCGGGAAGGTCCACAGGACGACCAGGACGAGCAGCGCCAGGTGTGCCGCGATGCGGCCGATGCTGATCCGCGGCACGTGGATCGAGGGTGCTGCGGCGACCGGCGCGGTGGACGTAATGGTGGTCATCAGCGTGTCCCCTGCTCGGCGTTGGCGCGGCGGATGTTCCACACCATGATCGGGATCACGACCAGCATGATGATCACCGCGATGGTCGAGCCACGGCCGTAGTCGCCCGAAATGAACATCCAGCGGTACATGTAGTTGGCAAGCACCTGCGTCTGGAACTCGCCGTTGGTCATGGCGAAGACGATGTCGAACACCTTGAGCACGGTGATCGTGATTGTGGTCCACACCACGATGATGGTGCCCCAGATCTGCGGGATCATGATGTCGAAGAAGATGCGGAAGCCATTGGCGCCGTCGATGCGCGCCGCCTCGAGGGTTTCCTCCGGCACACCGCGCAGGGCGGCGCTGAGAATCACCATGGCGAATCCAGTCTGGATCCAGATCAGGATGATCATCAGCAGGAATGAATTGAGGAATGGAACGGTGATCCACGCCTGCGGCGGAAAACCGAGCCCGGTGACGATGGCGTTGAGGACGCCGATCTGCGCCATGCCGGGACCCTTGTAGGCGTAGACGAACTTCCAAATCACCGACGCGCCCACGAAACTGATGGCCATGGGCATGAACACCAGCGACTTGGCGATGCCGCCCCACCAGATGCGGTCCGCAAGGGTCGCGATCACGAGGCCGAAGGCGGTCGAGAACAGCGGCACGATGATGAGCCAGCCGAGATTATTGAGCGCCGCCTGCCAGAAGCCGCCATCGGTCAGCGCCCAGGCATAGTTGTTGAAGCCGACGAAGGACTGCGCGTACTTGTCGAACAGCGACAGCCGCACCGTCTCGATCACCGGATAAACCAGGTAGATCACGAGGAACAGCAGCGCCGGCAGGATGAAGAGCCAGGGACGGATCGCCGAACGCCGCAGGTCGCGGCGTGTCTCGACGTCCTCGTTCATTGCCGGCGAGGAGCTGAGCACCCGGTCGAGCAACCAGTTGCTGCCCCAGAAATAGGCAAAGCACGCGGCCAGCGCGATCGCCACGGCGGTGATGGCGTTGAGGATCTGATGCAGCGCGGTGGCGACAGCGCTGCCGAAGGCCGCGTCGATCACATACGCATTGATGAGCCAGATCACGATGATCGCGGCGATGAGGGCCACCGCGAGGATGGATGTCCGCGACCACGATCGATCTCGTGCCGGCCCGCCTGCCACCGAATCGAGTGCCACCGTCGGTCTCCCCCTACCGTCTCGCGCAGCTAGTCTGTCGCATTACCGTGTGTCACGGCAAGGACCCGGCGCGAACGCCGGGTCCCGGATTGCGATGAGCGGTCAGCTCTTGGGCCAGGAGGCGTCGATCGCGGCCGTCACGTCGTCGGTGCTCTTGCCGTTCACGAAGTCGACCATGCCGCTCCAGAACGTACCGGTGCCGACAGCGCTGGGCATCAGGTCCGAACCGTCGAAGCGGAAGGTCGTGGCGTTGAGCAGGATGTCGCCGAACTTGCGCAGCACATCGCTCGAATAGACCTTGGTGTTGACGGTCTTCATGGCGCTCAGGAACGAGCTGTTGTTCTCGCCCATCCAGATCTCGTGCGCGATCGGCGTTTCGAGGAACTGGATGAAGGCTTCCGCCGCCGGCGAGTCCTTGGTGATGGTCACGAGGTTACCCGAACCTTCCACCGGATTGCCGAGTTCGGGATGCGCCTTCATCGGCGGGAAGTAGAAGAAGTCGTAGTCGACTCCCGCCTGGCTGTCCTTGGGGAAGAAGGACGTGATGAACGACGCCTGCTTGTGCAGGTAGCACTGCGGCGGAACCGTGAAGAGGCCTTTCGGGCTGTCGCCGAAGTTGGTCGACACGACCGCCTTGGTGCCGCCCGCGACGTTCTTGTCGTCCTTCACGATTGAACCGAAGAGGTCGAACACGGCCTTGATGCGCGGGTCGGAGAACTTCACCTTGCCGGCCACCCAGTCGTCATAGACCTGCGGCGGCTGCGTCAGCAGCAGCAGGTTCTCGATCCAGTCGGTCGCCGGCCAGCCGGTGGCGCCACCCGATTCGATGCCGACGCACCACGGCGTGCCGCCATCGGCCTTGATCTTGTCCTGCAGCGCCATCAGGTCTTCCCAGGTCTTGGGAACCTCGTAGCCCTTTTCCTTGAAGGCGTCGGGCGAGTACCAGACCAGCGACTTCACTTCCTGCTTGAACGGGAACGCGTACTGGTGCGACTTGCCGTCAGGGCCGGGATACTGGCCCAGCGTCGCCCAGGACGAACCGGCGGCGAAGTTATCGGTGATGAACTTGGTCGTCGCATCGCCCAGGTCGGTCAGCTTGCCCTGCTTGGCGAAGTCGGCCAGGAGGCCCGGCTGCGGCAGGATGGTGATGTTGGCGGGGCTGCCCGCCTGCACGTCGATGCGGGCCTGCTCTTCGTAGTTCTTGGACGAGCCGTCCTGCACCGTGACGCCCGTGGCGTCGGTGAAGTAGGCGAGCACGGCCTCCCACTGGGTCTTGTCGCCCGGATCGTTCCAGGCATCCCAGATGGTCAGCGACTGGCCTTTCAGGTCCTTATGGGCGTCGGCGAATTTCTGCAGGGAATCCCAGTTGAAATCGCCCTGCCCCTTGGGGAACAGCAGGTCGGCCGCACTCGCCGTCGACGCCAGGCCGAGCACGAGCGCAGCGGCGGAAACTCCCGCCAGGAGTAGTTTGTGCATGAAGTCCTCCCATCGCACAGTTTGCGGCGCTCCCAGCGCCTCCGCGGTCCAGCGTTCCAAAACGTTTTGGTTCCAAAACGTTTTGGGCTCCAATTTCGGAGCCACGCATGGCGGTTAGCGGTGAGCTTAAGGTTGCATAAAGACTCTGCCTTGCCAAGACCGCTTCGCAATCGATTTCGGTGAGACTGAGCGGGCAGTCGAGCTCAAGTTCTGGCCCGCGGCGGTACTGGTTCGAGCCCCTCGATCCGCCGGGTCGACAGGATCGGGGAGCCGATCAACCAGAGCACTGACAGGGCGCCGCCGATGGCCGCAACGAGCAGCGTATCGCGGGGGCCGATCCAGCCTCCGAGCAGGCCGCCGAGCACTGCACCGAGCGGCCGCACCCCGAAATTGACGGTGGAAAAGGCTCCGGTCACGCGGCTGCGCATGGTGTCGACGATGACGCTGGCCTGCAGCGACATGAGCGGCACGTCGAAGCACATCACGCAAAACGCGAAGACGAACTCGGCGCCGCCGAACTCGGCGGCCCTGAGCCACGACGGGCCATCGGCGAAAGCGACGATGGCGAGTGCCAACGGCATCACCACGCTCGCGATGGCGATCAGCGGACCGACGCCGATCCAGCCCGAGATGCGAGCTGCCTGCGTGGCGCCCAGCAGCCCGCCCGACGCACCGATGCCGAGCGCGAGGCCAATCGTTCCGGGAGAGAGGCCGAGATCGCGGCTCGCGAACAGGATCAGCAGGGTACTGCCGATGAAGGTGAAGAAATTGAGGGTCGTGGCACACAGCAGGGACGCGCGCAGATAGGGATGTTCGAGCAAATAGCGCATGCCACCACCCGCTCGCTGGAACAGCGATTCACCGGCAGCGTCGGGGACAATTTCCGTGACCTGCAGCCGGCTGACCTGCACGGCCGAGAACAGAAACGACAAGGCATCTGCGATGACGGCAACCGGCGCCGAGACGAACTGTACGAGGGCACCGCCTATCGCAGGCCCGATCATCGAGGAGAGCGAGCGGGTGCTGGAGAGCTTGGAGTTGGCCTCGAGGAACTGCTCGCGCGTCACCAGCCGCACGAAGAACGAGGAATAGGCCGTGTTGAACACGACCTGAGCGGTGCCGGCGAGAAAGGCGACGACATAGAGCTGGCCCAGCGACATCAGGCCGGACCAATAGGCGGTCGGCAGGGTCAGCAGGATCACGAGCCGCGCCAGGTCGGCGAAGATCATCAGCCGGCGCTTGTCGGGCCGCTGGTCCACCCAGCTCCCGATCATCAGCGAGACCAGGTTGGGCAGCCACACGGCCGCGGTGAGCAACCCGACCTGCTCGGGCGTCGCATTGAGGACGGTGACGGCGATCAGCGGCAGCGCCAGCTCGCTGATGCGGTCGCCCAATTCGGAGACCGTCTGGGCCGACCAGAACGTCAGGAACCGGCGGTCCTGCCAGAGACCGGTGAAGACCGCCGAAACCTTCACCTGGTGTTGTGCAGCATGCCCTGGAACGAGCGATAGCTGCCCTTGGGCGTGCGCTTTTGCGTCGCATAGTCGACATGCACGATGCCGAAGCGCGACGAGTAGCCCTCGCCCCACTCGTAATTGTCGAGCAGCGACCAGGCAAAGAAACCGCGCACGTCGGCGCCCTGCTTCTGCGCCTCCAGAACCGCCTTCAAATGGTCGTCGTAGAACTGCACGCGGCGCTCGTCGTTGGTTTCCGACATGCCGGTCTCGGTGATGTAAAGCGGCAGCTTGGTGTAGTCGCGCGACACCCGGACCAACAGGTTCGTGAGGCCCTGCGGGTAGATCTCCCAGCCGAGATCGTTGGTCGCAAGCGGCCCCTTCACCTGCTTGATCGGCAGCGCGTAGTGCGCCGGGTCGTGGTCCATGGTGTAAAGGCCGCGCGAATAGTAGTTGATGCCGCCCCAGTCGAGCGGCCGGTTCACCACTTCCATGTCCTTGTGCCAGTCCTTGGGCAGGAAAGGCTCGAGCAGATCGGTCAGCACCTTGGGATACTGGCCCTTATAGACGCCGCCGAGGAACCAACCGTTGAACAGCGCATCGCCGATCGCCAGCGCGCGCTGGTCTTCCTCGCTGTCGCTGGCCGCTTCCGAGGCCTCGAGGTTGGTGACGATGCCGACGTTCTTGACGCCGTTGGCGCGCAGCGCGTCGACGCCCATGCCGTGGGCATAGAGCACGTGGTGCATGGCGCGGGAGCCGGCGCGCAGGTCGCGATAGCCCGGGGCATGGCGGCCGAGGATGTGGCTCAGCACCGACACGCACCACGGCTCGTTGATGGTCGCGGTGGCGTGTAGCCGATCACCGAAATGGTGACCGACGAGCGCGGCGTAGTCGGCGAACCAGCCGCCGATGTCGCGGTTCATCCAGCCGCCCTTGTCCTGCAGCGGGCTCGGCAGGTCCCAGTGATAGAGCGTGGCGTAGGGCTTGAGGCCACGCTCCAGCATGCCGTCGATGAGCCGGTCGTAGAAGTCGATGCCAGCCTGGTTGACGGCTCCGGTGCCTTCGGGGAGCAGCCGCGGCCAGGCGAGCGAGAAGCGGTAGGCCTCGAAGCCGCCGTCGCGGATCAGGTCGAGGTCGCCCGGCCAGCGATGATAGTGGTCGTCCGCCTCGTGGCCATCGTCGGCGCCCTTGACGTTGCCTGGGGTCGCCGCAAAGGTGTCCCAGATGCAGGGACCGCGGCCGTCGCCCTGCCCGCCCTCGATCTGATAGGCGGCGGTGGCCACGCCAAAGGTGAAATTCGGCCCGAACTGGCCGCGGTCAACCGAAAACATCGATCCTCCCAAGCAAGGCAGCCGGTTACCCCCCGGCGTTTGATGTAATCGATTACCTAGCAGCGGATACGACCGAAGTCACCCTCACGAGCGGAGCGACGGGGTCCGATCGAGAATTTCCCGGGCAATGGCGCGGAAGGCGCTCGCCTGCGGTCCGTCGGCGTTGGTCGCCATGACCGGCCTGCCGGCATCGGAGGTCTCGCGGATGGCCATATCGAGCGGCACTTCCCCCAGGAACGGCATGCCCATGCCGCCCGCTGCCGCCGCCGCCCCGCCATGGCCGAAGATATCGTAGCGCGTCCCGGTGTCGGGGGCCACGAAGTAGCTCATGTTCTCGATGAGTCCGAGCAGCGGGATGTTGAGCCGCCGCATCATGTCGACGGCCTTCTGCGCGTCGATCAGCGCCAAATCCTGCGGCGTCGAGACGATCACCGCGCCCGCGAGTTCGGCTTGCTGGAACAGCGAAATCTGGATGTCGCCCGTGCCGGGTGGCAGGTCGACCACCAGCAAATCGAGCCCGCCCCAGTCGGTCTCGCGCAGCAATTGCCGCAGCGCCGAGGTCGCCATCGGGCCGCGCCACACCACCGCCTGGCCCGGCGAGAGCATCGAGCCGATCGAGATGGCGCTGAGGCCGTAGGCCCGATGCGGTGAGAAGATACCGTCCTCGCGCACCGCGGGCTTG
The DNA here is from genome assembly GCA_035564755.1 of Devosia sp. Lineage (GTDB taxonomy): Bacteria > Pseudomonadota > Alphaproteobacteria > Rhizobiales > Devosiaceae > Devosia_A. The sequence continues at coordinate 13,613 of DATMTK010000144.1, forward strand.
CCTTCGATACCGAGCAGCTTGGGGATCGAGGGCCCGTAGAGGTCGGCGTCGAGGATGCCGGTGCGCAACCCCTCAGCCGCAAAGGCAAGTGCGAGGTTGACCGCGACGGTCGATTTGCCGACGCCGCCCTTGCCGGAGCCAACGACGACGATGTGCTTGACCCCCGCTACCGGCGAGCGCGGCGGTGGCCCCGCCCTCCCCTGCGCGGCCGCCTGGCCGGTCGCCATCGCAGGGGCTTTGTCGGAGGTCACCGACACCATCACTTTGCGGCCATCCGCGACAGCCTCGGCCGCCTGTTGCGCGGCCACGCGGGCCGGACCGAACGCCGCCTCCATCCCGGGTCGTACCGAGATGGCAAGCGCCACGGCGCTCTTTGTGACGATGATTTCGGAGAGGCCGGAATAGCTGGCGAGCGTACCGCCGCCGGGGATCTCGACATGTGCCAGCGCCGCCTTCACGGCGCCGGCGATTTCGTTATCTGCCATAGATCAGAGGATCGACTGGCCGGTCGCCTTCCAGTCTTTCACGAACGCCTCGAGGCCGGACTTGGTCAGCGGGTGGTCGGCGAGCTTGTAGATCACCGCCGGCGGAATGGTCGCGACGTCGGCGCCCGCGAGCGCCACTTCCGTCACGTGGTTGGGCGTGCGGATCGAGGCGGCGAGAATCTGCGTGGTGAAGCTGTAATTGTCGTAGATCTGGCGGATCTGTTCGATCAGCTCGACGCCGTCGAGGTTGATGTCGTCGAGGCGACCGATGAAGGGCGAGATGTAGGTCGCGCCGCATTTGGCCGCGAGCAGCGCCTGGTTGGGCGAAAAGCACAGCGTGACGTTGGTTTTGATGCCTTCGGAACTGAGCGCCTTGCAGGCGCGCAGGCCGTCGACCGTCAGCGGCACCTTGACCACGACATTGTCGGCAAGCTTGGCGAGGACGTGGGCCTCTTTCATCATCGTGTCGTAGTCGACGCTCGCGACTTCGGCCGACACCGGGCCCGGCACCACGCCACAGATCTCCTTGATCACGTCCTTGAACTGGCGCCCGGATTTGGCGATCAGCGACGGATTGGTGGTGATGCCATCGAGCAGCCCCATTGCGTGCAGCTTCTTGATGTCTTCGATCTCGGCGGTATCAGCGAAAAATTGCATCGGTCCTCTCCCGGAAAGCCTGGAATTCTCTAGCCCTTAGATAGGCAATTTGGGGCGGCACCGAAAGGCCCGCCCCAGCGATTAACCCGCAGCGGCGATCAGATAGTCCGCGAGCTCCTCCACCCGGTCCTCGGGGATGCCCGCGACGTTGATGCGGCTGTCGTTGATCATATAGACCGCGTCGTCCTTCTTGAGCTTTTCGACCACGTCCTGCGGCAGGCCGAGCAGCGAGAACATGCCGGAATGGTCGGCGATGAAGTCGAAGTCCTTGCTATTGGACTTGCGCTTGATCGCCTCTGCCAGTTTGACGCGCAAACGCTGCATGCGTTCCCGCATCTGGTTGAGCTCGTCTTCCCACTCCTTGCGGAGCGCGGGGTCCTCGAGGATGACGCGGACGATCTCGGCGCCATGATCCGGGGTCTGCGAGATGGTGCCGCGGATGATGTTCTGCATCTGGCTCGAGACCACGTCGGCGGTCGCCGAATCCTTCGCGATGGCGATGGCGACGCCGGTGCGCTCACGGTAGAGCCCGAAGTTCTTGCTCGCCGAGAAGGCGATCATGCATTCGGGCAGGGTCGAGGCGATCTTGCGCACGCCGTAGGCGTCCTGCTCCAGCCCATCGCCGAAGCCGAGATAGGCAAGGTCGACCAGCGGGAAGGCCCCGGTCTTTTTGAGGCTCGCGGCCACGCGATCCCACTGCGCCGGCGTCAGGTTCGCGCCGGTCGGGTTATGGCAGCAGCCGTGCAGCAGCAGGATGTCGTCGGCCGTCAGGGTATCGACGACCCGCATCATCGCCTCGAAATCGACCGAGCGCGTCTTGGGGTCGAAGTACGGGTAGGTCCTGGGCACCAAATTGGCGTTCTCGGCGAGCGGCCAGTGGTTCGGCCAGCTCGGGTCGGAGATGTAGATGTTGCCCTTGGGCCGGGCGCGGCCGAGCACGAACATCAGGATCATCAGCGCGCCGGTACCGCCGGCGCCGTTGACGCAGCGGATACGCGAATTGTCGACCACGCCACCAAGCGCGAGCTGCACGACTGCCGAGGAGAATTCCTTGTTCCCGACCACGCCCTTGTAGGTCTTGGTGCTCGCCTTGTCGTGGATGCGCTGCTCGGCTTTGCGGACTGCCGACATGATCGGCGTGTTGTTCTTGTTGTCTTTGTATACCCCTACACCCAAATCGATCTTGTTGGTTCTCGGATCGGCGGCGTATTCGGCCATCAGCACGAAAATCTTGTCGAGCGTGGCCTTCTGCAGGGTTTCGAACATCTGTTAGGTCCGGTGGGAAAGCGCCGCCCGGGCGGCGGCATCTGGCCTATGACAATGCGGGATTGCGCCGTCAAGGGTTGACGGATTCGGCCGCAAACCGGCACATTGACGCTTTAGCCGAGAATGAGCAGATGCCCGTCATCAATCGTGTCGCCGAGTTCCAGCGCGAGATCGCTGCATGGCGGCAGGATTTCCACCGCAACCCCGAGCTTTTGTACGACGTCGAGCGCACCGCCGGCCGGGTCGCCGAGCTGCTCGAGGGGTTTGGCGTCGATGAGGTGGTGACCGGCATTGGCCGGACCGGCGTAGTCGCCGTGATCAAGGGCCGCGATGGCGGGGAAGGCCGCGTGATCGGTCTCCGCGCCGACATGGATGCGCTGCCCATCACCGAGCGCACCGGCAAGCCTTATGCCTCGACCGTGCCGGGCAAGATGCATGCCTGCGGCCATGACGGGCACACCTCGATGCTGCTCGGGGCCGCCAAATATCTGAGCGAGACGCGCAATTTCGCCGGCACCGCGGTGCTCATTTTCCAGCCGGCCGAAGAAGGCGGCGCCGGTGGCCGCGCGATGCTGCAGGACGGGCTGGTCGAGCGCTTCGGGATCGAACAGTTCTACGGGCTCCACAACCTTCCAGGCCTGCCGGCCGGCACGTTCGGCATCCGGGAAGGCGGCATCATGGCCGCAACGGACGAGTTCCAGATCACCATCGAGGGCAAGGGCGGCCACGCCGCCATGCCGCACAAGGCCATCGATCCGGTAATGATCGCGGCGCAGCTCATTGTGGCGCTGCAGACGGTGGTGTCGCGGAATGTTGATCCGATGCGGCAGGCCGTGCTTTCCGTCACCATGGTAGAAGCCGGCACGGCGTTCAACGTGATCCCGCGCACGGTGAAGCTCACCGGCACGGTGCGGACGCTCGACGAAACGGTACGGAAGTTCATGGAAGAACGCCTGCGCACAGTGACCAACGGCCTGGTGGCGACGTTCGGCGCGACTGCGTCGATCCACTACCGCAACGGCTATCCCGTGACGGTCAATGCGCCCGGCCCGACGGCCTTCGCCGCCGATGTGGCGCGCTCGATCGCCGGCGCCGACCGCGTCGACACGCAGGTCGATGGCACCATGGGCGGCGAGGACTTCTCCTACATGCTGCAGGCGAAGCCCGGCGCCTATATTTTCCTCGGAAACGGACCGTCGACGGAACTCCACACCGACACCTACGATTTCAACGACGAGATCATCCCCGTCGGGGTGAGCTACTGGGCCAGGCTCGTCGAAATGGCCCTTCCGGTGACCGAATGAGAGCCCTGCTGACGACTATTGCCCTGCTCCTCGTCCTCCCCGCTTCGGCCGCCTACGCGGTGCCGATGTGCGACGGCCCGAACTTCGCCGAAAAGGATGCGATGGGGAACTTCGTCTATTCCGAGGACCAGGAATCGCAGATCGCCGAGCAGAAGCTGCACTCGATGGGGATCGATGCCAACAATACGCGCTTCTGGAACGGCTGCATCCAGACCTTCGTGACCGACGCATCGGGCCACACCAAGATGCGATTCTACGATCCCGATACCTATGTCGAGGTACCGGTCAACTGACCGGCTTCGCGCTCAAAACGGAGGCGGCCCGGCCGCACGACAAATGAAGACATTCACCCTGTTCGGCGCGCTCGCGCTCTTCCTGCTCCCGGCGACGGCTGCCCTGGCCGTGCCGATGTGCGACCCGCCGCATATCAGCAACGCCCGCGACGCCGGCGGCAACCGCATCACCACGCAGGACGACGTCATCGCCATGCTCGAGAACCGGCTTCGCAGCGAGGGGATCGACGTGCACAATTCACGCCTGTGGAACGGCTGTCTACAAACGTTCGAGACCGTGGGCGGGCGCGATGTCATGAAGTTCTTCGATCCGGATTCGCTGGCCGAGCTGCCCGCCAACTGAACCGATCGCACGAGACTCGCGGCGGCGTGAGATCGGTTGCTTCGAATTCACGAAGTTCAGCGGCTTGTAACTGGCGCGGCGCTGGAGCCGGCACGACATTCTCCATGTTCCTCCCCAATGTGAACATGGAGTTCAATCATGAAGAAGCTTTCGTTCCTGGCCCTGGCGGCCGTTCTCGGCGCCACGGGATTTGCAGCGGCGCCGGCGTTCGCAGCCCCCAGCGTCGCCAGCAACGGCCTGTTCTGCGATTCGAGTGCCACGAAGGCCGACCAGGAGTTCCAGAATTCGAGCCAGCAGCTGCTGGCGTCGAGACGTTTCGTCGGCAAGACGGTGCTCAGCGTCGATGACTGGAACAACTGCATCAAGGTGACCTACGAAGGCAACCACGGCGGCATCACGACGGCGTTCTACGACCCTGACAGCTTCAAATTGCTGCAGTCGTCGACCTCTGCCGGCTGATTGATCCACCCGGGGCGCGAGGGGCATCTCCCCCGCGCCTCCGCTCTTCCTACTGAGGCTTGCGCTTCGGGCGCCCAGCGTAGGCGACCTGCAGCTTCTGGCCTGCGGGCTCGCTGAGGAACGCAAAGCCGTTCGGCCCCAGGGTGAGCTTGTCCTTCTTGCGCTCGGCCGCCTGCATGAGCGCGATCTCGGCCTCCCCCACCACATTGATCCGCACGCTGTCGGGCGACAGATTGTAGAGGCACACGAGGCTCTCGGTCTCGTTGTTGCGGCGGAACGCCAGCACCGGCTCATTAACCTTGAAGAAGTCGATGTCGCCATCGACCAGCGCCGTATGGGCGCGCCGGAACGCCAGCGCCTGCCGATAGAACTGCAGGGTCGAATCGGGATCGCCGTTCTGCGTCGTGACATTGAGCACCGAGTGCTCGTACTTCACCGGCAGCCACGGCTTCACATTGCTGAAGCCGTTGGGGCTGTCGCTGGTGTCCCATGGGATCGGGGTACGCTCGCCGTCACGCCCTTTGTACTCGGGCCAGAAGCGGATGCCCGGCGGATCGGTCAGCTCTTCGAACAGGATGTCGGCCTGCGGCAGCCCCAGTTCCTCGCCCTGGTAGATGCAGATCGAGCCCTTGAGGGCGATCAGCATGGCGACGGCCTGCCGCGCCAGCGCCTTCTGGTCGACCGCGTACTTCGCCCAGCGGCTGACATGCCGGTCGACATCGTGGTTGGAAAAGCTCCAGCACGGCCAGCCGTCCTCGTTGGCGTCGAAGAAGCGCTTCATCTTGCCGCGGAAATGCTCGGCGGTGAACTCCTTGCCCAGCATGTCGAAGGTATAGGCCATGTGCAGCTTGTCGCCGCCCGAGGTGTACTCACCCATCAGCTTGAGGCCGACATGGCTGTCGCCCACTTCGCCGACGGTGGTGGTGCCGGGGAACTGGTCGAGCAGCGCGCGCACCCGCTGCAGGAACTCGAGGTTCTCGGGCTGGCTCTTGCCGTATTTGTGCTCCTGCATGTCATAGGGATTGACGGCATAAGGCAGGTGCCTGGGCAGGCGCGCGGCCGGGTTGCTGCGCAGCAGCTTGTCATGGAAATAGTAGTTCACGGTGTCGAGCCGGAAGCCGTCGACGCCGCGTTCGAGCCAGAAACGCAGCACGTCCAGAACGGCGTCCTGCACCGCCGGATTGTGGAAGTTGAGGTCCGGCTGCTCGATCAGGAAATTATGGAAGTAGTACTGCCCGCGGCTCGGGTTCCATTCCCAGGCGCGGCCGCCGAATACGCTCGGCCAGTTGTTGGGCGGCGTACCGTCGCGCCTGGGATCGGCCCACACATACCAGTCGGCGCGCGAATTGGTACGGCTCAGCCGGCTTTCGCGGAACCAGGGGTGCTTGTCCGAGGTATGGCTCAGCACCTGGTCCATGATCACCTTCAGGCCGAGCGCGTGCGCCCGCTCGATCAGATTGTCGAAATCCTCCAGCGTGCCGAACAGCCGGTCGACTTCCTTGTAGTCCGACACGTCATAGCCCATGTCGGCCTGCGGCGACTGAGTGATCGGCGACAGCCACACCGCGTCCACGCCCAGCGACGCGATATGGTCGAGCCGCCGCATGATGCCGGGCAGATCGCCGACGCCGTCGTCATTGGTATCCTGGAACGAGCGCGGATAGACCTGATAGATCACCCCGCCGCGCCACCATTCGCGCATCGTCATCTCCGTCGAATCCGCCGCACGACGATGCGGTCCGGTCTTTCAAAATGCAAATTCAATTGCCCGGCCGGCGTTCCCTCGGCTTGCAGGGCGGCATCGACAAGCGTAACCTCTGCGTTACGGATGCGAGGGGCGTCCGATGGGGGGTATGGATGATTCAGGAAATCCCGAACATCAACTGGCTGGCCGTGCTCGTCGCCGCCATCCTGCGTATCGTTGTGGGCAGCGTCTGGTTTTCGCCGGTCGCCTTCGTCAAGCCGTGGCAGCAACTGACCGGCGTGACGCCGGACTCGATGCAGCGGGGTCTGGCCCGCGCCATCATCGTCGACTTCATCCTGTCGCTGGTGATGGCATTCGTCCTGTATCACGCGGTGATGTATGCGACGAACATGGCGCCGGGCCCGCTCGCGGGTCTCGCCATCGGCTTCCTCAACTGGCTCGGCTTCGTGCTCGCCACGCATTTGCCACTCTGGGCCTATGAGAACCGCTCGCTCAAGCTCATCGCCATCGGCACCGGGTCGAACCTGGTCTCGATGCTGCTGATGGGCCTGCTGTTCGGCTTCTGGCACTGAGCCGCCCGACGCGCTCACGGCTTGCGATGGGCGCGCCAGGGCATCTGCGTCGCGAACTTGCCGCCCGACACGTCGATCATCGTGCCGGTGATGTAGGACGCCAGGTCCGAAGCGAGGAAGCAGACGAGATTGGCCACATCCCTGGGCTCGCCCCAGCGCCTGAGGCTGAGCGTATCGAGCAGGCGCTGTTGCTCGCCTGCCTCGCGCTCGGCAAAGTGGTTCATCTCGGTCGGGATCATGCCTGGGGCGTAGCAGTTGACGGTGATCCCGAACGGACCGAGTTCCCCCGCAAGCACGCGGGTCAGGCTCTCGACGCCGGCCTTCGAGGCCGCGTAGGCCGCGCCGCCGACGGACGGAATGATCGCAGCGAACGACGCCGCATTGATGATACGACCGGCCTGCTGCCGCTTCATCGCCGGGATCACCGCCCGACACATCTTCATGGTGCCGGACAGGTTCACGCTGAGATTGGCCTGCCAAACGTCGTCGTCCATCGTCTCGACCATCGAGCCGCCGGCGATGCCGGCGTTGTTGATCAGGATGTCGATGCGCCCGATCGATTGGTCGATCGCGTGGACCACCGCGAGGACCTCGTCGGAGCTGGTGACGTCGCACAGATACTGCTGACCCGCCCAGCCGTTTTGCTTCCACTCCGCGGCGATCTCGTCGAGCTGGTTCTGCGTGATGTCGGTCGCGACCACCGTCACCCCCTCGGCGGCCAGGGTGCGCGCGATCTCCCGGCCGATGCCGCGGCCAGCGCCGGTGACGATCGCCACTCTGTCCCTGAGGTCGATCTCCATCACACCACCGGGCTCAGCAGCGGTTCGCCGGCGAACCAGGCGTCGAGGTTCGCCACCACCAGCGCGCCCATCTTGTTGCGCGTCTGGTGAGTGGCGCTGCCCTGGTGCGGCGACAGCACGACATTGTCGAGGCCGAACAATTCCGTCGGTACCCGCGGCTCGTTCTCGAACACGTCGAGCGCCGCGCCACCGAGCGCCTTGCTCCTCAGCATCTCGACCATCGCCGTCTCGTCGACCAGCGTGCCGCGCGCCATGTTGACCAGGAAGCCCTCCGGTCCCAGCGCTTCGAGCACCTTGCGGCCGACGATCTTGTCGGTGCCTTTGCCGCCCGGCGCGATGATCACCAGCCAGTCGGAATCGCGCGCCATCTCCGCCAGGTCGGAATAGTAAACGAAAGGTTCATCCGGCTGCTTGCGCCGGCCGTGATAGACGACGCGCATTTTCATCGCCTGCGCCCGCACCGCGATCTCCTTGCCGATGCGTCCGAGCCCCAGGATGCCGACGGTCTTGCCGTTGAGCTCGGTGAGCAGGGGGAACGCCCCCTTCAGCCAATTGCCGTCGCGAACGAACTGGTGCGCCTGGGGGATGCGGCGGGCGAGCGCGATCATCAGCCCGATCGTGAGCTCGGCCACCGCGTCGTTGAGCACGTTGGGCGTGTTGGTCACGCGGATGTTGCGTGCCTTGGCGGCGCCGGTCTCGATGCTGTCGTAGCCGACTCCGAAATTTGCGATGATCTCGAGCCTGGGCAGCTTGTCCATCAGTTGCGCCGAGACGTGGCCGCCGGCGATACCGCGAACGCGCTCCTTGAGGCCCGCCAACAAGGCATCCCTGTCGGCGGCCTCGTGCAGCTTGTGCACGGTGTACTTGGCCTCGAGCTCCGCCTCGCAGGTGGCGAGGAGCTTGTGCGTCTGCAGGATATCGACGGGCATCGTTGTCTCCGGGTCGCGCCAGTCATAGGCGGGGTCCGCCCGGCTGTCGACGGTTCACAAATGACTGAATTGTAAGGCAACGGCCCCGTGTGCAAGACCGTTACGCGGGCATGCAACGAGCGTCAGGGCAGCCAGAATGACCAACATCGACCTTTCCGGCCGCCGGGCCCTCGTCACAGGCGGCAGTACCGGCATCGGCGCTGCCATCGTTGCGGCGCTGTCCGCCGCCGGCGCGGACGTTGCCATCAACTATCTCGCGCATCCCGAAATCGCCGACGGGGTCGCCGCCAGCCTTGACCGCCCGGGCCAAAAGACCCTCACCGTCCAGGCCGACGTCAGCGACCCCACGGCCGTGGCGGCGATGTTCGCACAAATCGACAGCGCCTGGGGCGGCCTCGACATCCTCGTCAATTGCGCCGGGATCGACGGCCACGCGGCGCCCGGCTGGGAGGTCGACCTCGCGCAGTGGCGCTCGGTCATCGATGTCAATCTGTCCGGAGCCTTCTGCTGCGCTCGCGAGGCGCTCAGGCGCATGGTGCCGGCCAAGCGCGGCGTCGTCGTCAATATCTCGTCGGTGCACGAGAACATCCCGTGGGCGGGGTATTCGGCCTACACCGCCTCGAAGGCCGGGCTCTCGATGCTGACCAAGACCCTGGCGCAGGAAGCGGCGCCGTTCGGCGTGCGCGTCCTCGCCGTCGGCCCAGGCGCCATCAAGACCGCCATCAACCGCTCGGTGTGGAGCGATCCCGCCGGCCTCGCCGATCTCAACACCAAGATCCCGATGGGCCGGATGGGCGAAGCGGGCGAAGTGGCGCAGGTCGTGGCCTTCCTCGCGTCCGATGCCGCGGGCTACGTCACCGGCACCACCGTGTTCGTCGATGGCGGCATGCTCGACTACCCTTCGTTCGCGCACGGGGGTTGAGCCATGGCCGAGGACGACAAGAACGATGCTCCAGGCGCCCCCGGCATCCCGCCGACCTGGACCTCGAGCGCCAAGGATCTGGTCTCGACCGCGCTCGGGTCGAGCCGCATCTGGGCGACGTTCGGCTTCGGCATCGTCAACGAAATCTACTGGCCGTCAACCGGGCAGCCGCAGTTCCGTGACCTCGGCTTCATCGTCAAGAGCCCCAAGGGCTGGAGCGAGGTCAAGCGCGTCGGGCACTACCTGCTGACGACCCCGAAGGCCTACATCCCTCTACCCTCGGTGGTGCACGAAGGCCCGGATTACCGGCTCGAGGTCGAGTACCTGCCGCATCCGCTGCGCGACAGCCTCGTTTTGCGCTACAAGCTCGATGGCGAGGACCTCAAGCTCTACGTGCTGGCCGCCCCGCATCTGGGAGGCGAGCAATCCGACAACCACGCCTGGGCCGCCGATGATTTGTGCGCGCAGCGCGGCAATATTTCGATGTGCCTGGCCTCCGATGCCGGGTTCTCACGCACCAGCGCCGGTTTCGTCGGCACCTCCGACGGCTGGCAGGACTTCAACAAACACGGGGAGATGACCTGGACCTATGCCCGCGCGAGCGGCGGCAACGTCGCGCTGATGGGCGAACTCCCCTCGACCTCCGGCCTTCTGGCGCTGGCCTTTTCGGAATCGCTCGAGGGCGCGCGGACGCTGGCGCGATCGAGCCTTGCCGACGACTACGAGACGACGCGCAACCACTTCATCCGCGGCTGGGAGGACTGGTCGCGCACGCTGGTCCTGCCGTACACGTCGCCTGAGCTGCAGCGCGAAGCCGAGCTCTCCGCCGTGGTCCTCAAGATCCACGAAGACCGCACCTATAACGGCGCTATCGTCGCGAGCCTGTCCGTCCCGTGGGGGCAGAGCCGCGACGATCTCGGCGGCTACCATCTCGTATGGACGCGCGATGCCGTCGAAGCGGCGCTGGCGCTGGTGGTCATCGGCAAGAGCGACGACGCGGTGCGAGTGCTCGCTTACCTCGTCGCCACGCAGGCCGCCGACGGAAGCTGGGCGCAGAACTACTTCCCCTCGGGCCGCGGCTACTGGACCGGCAATCAACTCGACGAGGTGGTGATGCCGCTGCTGCTCGCGGCAAAGCTCCGCGCCACCGGCGAGCTCATCATCGCACGGCCGGTCGAGGACATGGTGCATCGCGCCATCGCCTATGTCGTGCGCCATGGACCGATGACCGACCAGGACCGCTGGGAGGAAAACGCCGGCGCCAGTCCGTTCACCCTCGGCGTTACCCTGGCAGCGATGGTGACGCTCGCCGATTTCTTCCAGGCCGACGAGCGCGACTATCTCCTCAGCCTCGCCGACTGTTGGAACGAGCGGATCGAAGCGTGGACCTACACAACCGAGGGCGAATACTGCGCCAGCCACCATCTCCCCGGCTACTACGTCCGCCTCGGGCCGATCCGGTCGAACGACGGCGGCTTCGGTTTCGTCGATGTCCGCAACCGGGTCGACGGGACGACCCGCGCGACCTCGCTGGTCGGGCTCGAATTCCTCTGCTACGCCCGCGCCGGCCTCAGGCGGCCCGACGATCCGCGCATCGCCGCCACCGTCAAGCTTGTCGATCAGCTGCTGCGCGTCGAGACACCTTCGGGGCCTGCCTATTACCGCTATAACGGCGACGGCTATGGCGAGCACGAAGACGGCCGCCCCTACGACGGCACCGGCATCGGCCGGCTCTGGCCGCTGCTCACCGGCGAGCGCGGTCACTACGCGCTCCTCGCCGGCGAGGATCCGCAGCCCTATCTGGACGCGATGACCCGGATGACCGGTAGGGGCGGGCTGATCCCCGAGCAGATCTGGGACACCGACCCGATCCCCGAACGCATGCTCCATCCCGGCAAGCCATCCGGCAGCGCCATGCCGCTGGTCTGGGCGCACGCCGAGTACCTCAAGCTTCTTGCCGCCAAATCGAACGGCCGGCCGGCCGAGATGTTTGACGCCGTGCTGGACCGGTGGAACCGCCAGCCACCGAAAGCCGCCGTCTGGTTCTGGCGTCCGAACAGCCCATTCCATGCGGCTCCGGCGGGGCGCGCACTCCGCTTCGAGTTCGCCGGCCCGTTCGGGTTCGCCTACAGCCTCGACGGCGGGACCGAGGTGAACCTGGACGCCCAGCCGACGCAGTTCGGCATGAGCGGCGTGACGCTCTCCCCCGAGATCCTCGGCCAGGCCAAATCGCTGAGCTTCCGGGTGACGCCGAAGGACGGCGAGGCGGCTTCCGGCGAAATCGCCATAGGCGGCTGACGCCGCCCATTGTCGGCCCCTGCCGCCCGGCGCCGGTGTGCACCGGGAGGTCGGCCAAAAGCCATGGAGATTCCGGCGGAACTGAGGGCTCACAGGCCGACGGCAGCATTTTCGCCCACCCATTGCGTCAGGAGCCGGAATGCTTGTAGATCGAGCCGCCAGCGCCCATCTGAGCGCCAACATCCTCAGTTCCGGACACCAAAATGCCCGACCTCAAATTGCTGGCGCTCGACAGCGAAGACCTCGACGTGATTTCCGCCACCACGCAGGACGCCGTGGTCCGCGTCGGCGATATGGGGTTTGCCAAAGGCGACCGCCGCTTCGCTCTCCTGATGAACCGCTTCGCCTGGGAAGAAGGCGGCAAGACCCGGCAGCGCAGGCGCGCCGCCCTGCATTTCGACCGCGTCAACGACGTGAAAGTCTCGGGCATCGATACCAATTCGATCGAGGGCGTGCTCGAGCTCCTCGCTATCCGCTTCACCGTCACCGACGACCCCGCCGGCCATGTCGATCTCGATTTTGCCGGCGGCGGCACCATCCGCTTGACCGTCGAATGTCTCGAAGCGCGCATGCAGGATCTCGGTGCCGCCTGGGCCGCCCGCGCTACCCCGGAGCACACTGCCTGATGCCGTTCCGGCTCGACTCGCGCCACGCCGCCTTTGCCGAGGACTTCGAGACGCTGCTGGGCAGCAAGCGCGAGGTCTCGGAGGAGGTCAGCGCCGCCGTCGCCGCCATCCTTCAAGACGTGCGGACGCGCGGCGACGAGGCCGTGCTCGCCTATACCGACCGCTTCGACAAGCTGCCCTTGACGGCTGCGACGCTCGCCTTTTCCACCGAGGAGATCGAAGCCGCCGATGCGGCCATCTCCGGCGAGGTCAGAGCAGCGCTCCAGTTCGCGCACGATCGCATCACCGCACATCACGAAAAGCAGAAGCCGCTCGATCACATCTATCAGGATCCGCTCGGCGTGACGCTCGGCACCGTGTGGACCCCGATGGAAGCCGTCGGCATCTACGTTCCCGGCGGCACGGCCAGCTATCCCTCGAGCGTCCTGATGGGTGCCATCCCGGCTCGCATCGCCGGCGTCAACCGCATCGCACTGACCGTGCCGACGCCCGGGGGCGTCGTCAGCCCCGCGGTCCTCGCGGCGGCGAAGCTTGCGGGCGTCGCCGAGATCTACCGCATCGGCGGGGCGCAGGCGATCGCCGCCCTCGCCTACGGCACCGAAACCATCCGCCCGGTCAACAAGATCATCGGGCCGGGCAACGCCTATGTCGCGGCGGCCAAGCGGCAGGTCTTCGGCACCGTCGGCATCGACTCCATCGCCGGCCCGTCGGAGGTGCTGATCATCGCCGACAAGTCCGCCAACCCTTCGTGGGTCGCGGCCGATCTCTTGGCGCAGGCGGAGCACGGCGGCGGGGCGCAGTCGATCCTCGTCACCACCGATGCGGCGCTCGCGGACTCGGTTGCGATCGAAGTCGAGCGGCAGATGGCGCTGCTGCCACGCGCCGACATCACCCGCGACGGCTGGCGGACCTTTGGCGCCATCATCCTCGTGCAGTCGCTCGGCGAAGCCGTCGAGCTCGCCAACCGCATCGCGTCCGAGCATGTCGAGCTGATGCTCGACGAGCCGCTGAGCCTGCAGCCGAAGATCCGCAATGCCGGTGCGATCTTCCTCGGCCACCACACACCCGAGGCGATCGGCGACTATGTCGGTGGCTCGAACCACGTTCTGCCGACGGCCCGCTCGGCGCGCTACGCTTCCGGCCTGGGCGTCCTCGATTTCATGAAACGCACCTCGCTCCTGGGCTGCGATCCCTCCTCGCTGGCCGAGCTCGCGCCCGCCGCCGTCACCCTCGCCGAGACCGAAGGGCTCAGCGCGCACGGCCGCTCCGTCTCCATCCGGCTCAACCGGTAGAAAATGGCGCTGACCCCGCACGTCTTCGACCCGAAGACCGACCGGATCGTCGCCGTGACGCTCGACCCCAACACCATCACCTCGATCGATCCCGACGAGGTGCACGAGTGGCGAATCGCCATCTACGACCTCGTCGAGAACAACCGGTTCCACCCGGCGCGGGTGAAATCCGTCGGCCCATATGCGCTCCACGTGTCGATCGTCGCCAACTACATCGTGCTCGACGTGCGCAACCCCGAAACCTACGAGCCGATCGCGGCGCACTATCTCTCGCTCACGCCGTTCCGGCGGCTCATCCGTGACTATTTCCGCATCCGCGACAGCTACTACGACGCGATCAAGACCGCCTCGACCTACCAGATCGAAACCGTCGACATGGCCCGCCGCGGCCTCCACAACGAAGCTGCCGAGCTGCTGCGCACCCGCCTCGACAACAAGCTCGAGATCGACATCAATACCGCGCGCCGCCTGTTCACCCTGATCTGCGCGGTGCAGCCCTATGCGAGCCGCATCGACGAGCGTGAGAGCAATTTGCCCACGGTGCTCTTCGTCTGTTCGATGAACTCGGTGCGCTCGCCGATCGCCGCGGCGCTGGCCCGCAAATTCTTTCCCGGCCGCGTGCTCGCCCGTTCGGCGGGCGTCCGTTCCGGGAAGGCCGACGCGTTCGTCCATGAAGTGATGGAGGAGATCGGCGTCGACATGTCGGTGCACACGCCGCACACCATGGACGAGCTCGTCGCCAACTATTTCGACCTCGTCGTCACCCTTTCGACCGATGCCCCGGCGGCGGTTGAAAAGCGCGGCCTCGAGATGGGCGCCATCGAGCACTGGCCGATGCCGGACCCAACCGAGACCGAAGGCAACCGCGAGGTCGTGCTCAGCGCCTACCGCACCCTGCGCGACAGCCTGCAGACCCGGGTGCGCCAACGGCTGGCGCCGCTCGTTGCGGCCGGTTCACAAGCCGCCGCCGTTCCGGTACAGCGATAGCCATGGCGACACGTCCCGAACTCATCCTCGCTTCCGCCTCCCCGCGGCGCCTGGCGCTGCTCAACCAGATCGGCATCGAGCCCGAGCATCTGGTGCCGGCGCATATCGACGAGACGCCGGAAAAGAACGAGTTGCCGCGCAAGCTCGCGCAGCGCCTCGCCGACCAGAAGGCGCTCGCGGCGCAGCAGAAGGCCAAGGCCAGCGGCATCGCAGACAACGCGCTGGTGCTGGCCGGCGACACCGTCGTTGCGGTCGGCCGCCGCATCCTGCCCAAGGCGGAGACGATGGAAGAGGCCAATGTCTGCCTGCGCCTGCTCTCGGGCCGTAACCACCGCGTCTTTACCGCCATTTCCATGCTTACGCCCGGGGGCGCGACGCGGCGGCGGCTGGTCGAAACGCGGCTGCGATTCAAGCGGCTCTCCAACCGCGAAATCGAATCCTATCTCGCCAGCGCCGAGTGGCGCGACAAGGCCGGCGGCTACGCCATCCAGGGCATCGCTGGCGCCTTCGTGGTCAAGCTCATCGGCTCCTATTCGGCCGTGGTCGGCCTGCCGCTCAACGAAACGGTCGGGCTCCTTGCCGGCGAAGGCTACCCGGTGCATTTCAACTGGCTCAACCAGTCGACGCTGACGGCGGTCTAGGAGCGCGTCCATGGCGGAAGTGGTCCGGCTCAAGCCTGCGCGAAAATGCCCGATCTGCGGCAAGCCGGCGACGCAGGCGAACTATCCGTTCTGCTCGCCGCGCTGCCAGGATATCGACCTCAACCGCTGGCTCTCGGACAGCTATCGCATCCCCACCAACGAGGCGCCGAAAGAGGCTGAAAAGGACGACGATGAGGACTGAACGGAGGCGGCCGATCGAGGCTTGCGTGCCTCTGATCTAGCCCCTATAAGCCTCGGGCTTTCGAAGGTCCCGACGGGCCAAAAGCGAAGGGCCCGGGTAGCTCAGTTGGTAGAGCAGCGGATTGAAAATCCGCGTGTCGGTGGTTCAATTCCGCCCCCGGGCACCAGCCCTGAGCCTCAGCCAAGATGCGTTACCTTGAAGCCGCCCGGCAGCTTGAGGCCGTAGCCCATGGCGCGGTCGAGTCCGATATGGGCGGTCCAGATCAGCGCAACGGCGAGCAGCAGCGGCAGATGGCCGAAGGTACCGGCGAGCCCGACCACAGCCGGGGCAACATAAGTATGCGCGGCGTTGTACCAGGCCGCTCCGGTCCGTGGCCCGCGCATGTAGCCGAACGCCGAAAGGTCGGGCGCGAGGATCAACGCCGCAAACAGCCACCACGAGGCGCCGAGCCAGGTGTAGACGGCAATCGCCGCGACGCCGACGAGCAGGCCTTCGGCCCGGAGCAGGAGACCGGCCGGGCGCGGGGCGCCGGTGGCTGAGCGGTTCGAGGTCTCGACGAGGTTGGACATGTGCGGCTCCATTGGCGGGCGGTGGCGATGGCCTCAACATGGCCGCCGGCCGCGCGTCGGAAAATCCGCAGAATATGTGGTCCTGCCATACAGAACTGCATGGCCGCCGCCGCGGAGCCCGAGGCGGCCATTTGACCGGGCTGGTCCAGCTCACTGCATGAACCTTGGTCCATCCCCCGCCGGCCTGACATCGGGGACAAGCCAGGCCGCAAGCATCGCTGCGCTGACCGCGACCAGTTGTTCGGACGGCGGCTCGCCGGCGAGGTGAGGCCGCGCTGAAGCTCAGTGCACCGCCGTCAGGAACATCGCCGCCATCACCACGATCATCGCAGCGGCAATGACCGAGCCGACGAGCAGCGTCTTGGCGCGGCTGTACTCCTGCGCGATTTCGTAGCGCACGATCGGCGCAGGCTTCATGTCGGCGTGGGCAAGGTCCAAATGGGCCATCGGAACGCACTCCCTCTGAGGGTGAGTGTGCCCGATCGGCGGCAGCGCGCCAGCGCAGCCTGGATTTGCCGTTAATTAACATCAAACACGACACCGCGGCCATTTTCCCGGCCAGAACGCGCGGTTATGGTCCGCCCAATTTCAACCGGTTCCACGTCATGTCCCTGACCCGCCGTGCCTTCGTCATCCTCGGTGCCGGCGCCTCGCTCAGTGCCTGTGCCTCGATCGGCATTTCCAGCAACGTGCCGGCCGGCAACACGACGCCACAGGAGCTGACGCAGGCGGCGATCGTTGCCGCCATCAACGAAGCGCGTCGGATCAACGGCAACCACAAGCCGCTGGCCTACAACACGGCACTTGAGGCCGCCGCGCGGACGCAGGCCAACCTCATGGCGCAAAAGGACACGCTCGCGCACGATGTGGGGCTGACGCTGCGCCAGCGCACCGATGCCGCCGGCTACCATGGCGCGGTCGGCGAGAACATCGCCGGCGGCCAGCAGACCCTGCAGCAGGCTATCGAAGGCTGGCTCAATTCGCCCGGCCATCGGGCCACGCTCTTGAGCGACAAGTTCGTCGAATTCGGCCTCGCCGTGGCCCACGTCCCTGCCGGCAGCACGTCGCGCTACGGCATCTACTGGTGCTTCATCGCCGGCGGGCCGGTCGCGGCGTGGTTCCCGACCGGGACGATGCAGGACATCGGCGGCTCCCCCGAGGACGGGCAGAAGCACGATTCACTGTCGATCACCGGTGGCGCCGGCCTCAGCGGCTGAGGGTCCGCCGCACCGCCTGGTTCCAGCCCTTGAGCTTTTGCTTGCGAACGGCCGGATCCATCGACGGATTGAACTGACGGTCCAGCGCCCAGTGCCTGGCGAAGCCCGTCATGTCGGGCCACACGCCGGCCTTCCAGCCGGCGAGCCACGCGGCACCGAGCGCCGTGGTCTCGAGGATGGTTGGGCGGTCCACCGGCACATCGAGGATGTCGCTCAGAAACTGCATGGTCCAGTCGGAGGCGACCATGCCGCCATCGACGCGGAGCACGGTATCGCTGGCCCCTTTCCAGTCCTTGCGCATTGCCATCAGCAAGTCCTGCGTCTGGTAGGCGACCGATTCGAGCGCCGCACGCGCCAGGTCCGCGGCGCTGGTGCTGCGGGTCAAGCCGTAGATCGCCCCACGCGCGTCGCTGTCCCACCACGGGGCGCCCAGGCCGACGAAGGCCGGCACGAGATAGACCGCGGCCTCGGGGTCGGAGGCCTTGGCCAGCGCGCCGGTCTCGGCGGTATCCTTGAACAGGCGCAGCTTGTCGCGCAGCCACTGCACCGAGGCGCCGGCCATGAAGATGGCGCCCTCGAGCGCATAGGTCGGCCTGCCGTCGATACGGTAGGCGAGCGTCGTCAGCAGCCGGTTGTGGCTGCGCACCATGTCCGAGCCGGTGTTGAGCAGCGCGAAGCAGCCGGTGCCGTAGGTCGATTTCATCATGCCGGGCGCGAAGCAGGCCTGCCCGATGGTCGCCGCCTGCTGGTCGCCGGCGGCGCCCCGGATCGGGATGGCGGCGCCGAGCACGGCCTTGTCCGAGGTGCCGAAATCGTCGGCGTTGTCCTTGATCTCGGGCAGCAGCGCTCGCGGCACCCGGAACAGCCGCAGCAGCTCATCGTCCCAGTCGCCGGTCTGCAGATTATAGAGCAGCGTTCGACAGGCGTTGCTGGCATCGGTCGCATGCACCTTGCCGCCGGTCAGGCGCCAGATGAGGTAGGTTTCGATGGTGCCGAAGGCGAGCTCGCCGCGTTCGGCACGCTTGCGGGCGCCCTCGACGTTATCGAGCAGCCAGCCGATCTTGGTGCCGGAGAAATACGGGTCGAGCAGCAGCCCGGTCTTGCGGGTCACCAGCTTTTCGGCGCCGGCGCGCTTCAGCCGCTCGCACTGCTTGGCGGTGCGGCGGTCCTGCCAGACGATGGCGTTATGGATCGGCTTGCCGGTGGCGCGGTCCCAGATGATGGTGGTCTCGCGCTGGTTGGTGATGCCGATGGCCGCGATCTCGGCGGCGGTAACGCCGGCCTTCTTGAGCGCGGTCTTCATCGACCACAGGCAGGTCGCCCAGATCTCCTCGGGGACGTGCTCGACCCAGCCCTGCGCCGGAAAGTGCTGGGTGAACTCCATCTTCCCCATGCCGACGATCTGCTGCAGGTCGTTGAAGACGATGGCACGGGAAGACGTGGTGCCCTGGTCGATGGCGAGGACGTAACCGCTCATTTCTTTCCCTTGCTGGAGCGCGAGGCGAGATAGGTCTCGAGCCGCGCCTTGTCGTTGAGCCCGACGCGCAGGCCCAGCTTGGTCCGGCGCCACAGGATGTCCTCGGCGGTGCGCGCCCATTCGTTCTCGACCAGATAGTCGACCTCGCGGCGGGTCAGATCGGCGCCGAAGACTTCGCCGAGATCCTCCATGCGGCGTGCCGCACCGAGCAGCGTCGCCGCCCGCGTACCGAACTGCCGGGCGAGGCGGCGCAGCAGCCGGTCGGGCAGGCTCGGATAGAGCTCGTTCAGGCGGTCGACCTGCACGTCGAACTCGCGCGGGCCGAACTCGCCGCCGGGCAGCTTGCTGCCCTTGGTCCACGGCTTGCCGCGGGCGCCGAGCAGCTTTTCGATGTGGCCGAGCACTTCCTCGCTCAGCCGCCGATGCGTGGTGAGCTTGCCGCCAAAGACGTTGATCACGGCGCCGGACGTCGGATCGCCCTCGGTCCGGATGACGTAGTCGCGTGTCGCCTCCTGCGCCTTGCTGGCGTGATCGTCGTAGAGCGGACGCACGCCGGCATAGCTCCAGACGATGTCGGCAACGGTCACGGGCTTTTCGAAATACTCGCTGGCGGCAGCGAGCAGATAGGCCTGCTCTTCGTCGGAGATGCGAATCCCGTGCGGGTCGCCGGTGAAGTCCTGGTCCGTGGTCCCGATCAGCGTGAAGTCGCGCTCATAGGGAATGGCGAAGATGATCCGCCCGTCCTTGTTCTGGAAGAAATAGGCGCGGTCGTGCTCGTAGAGCTTGCGCACGACGATATGGCTGCCCTTGACCAGCCGGACGTGGTGGGCCTCGTTCTGCCCCAAGGCCTGGCGAATCACGTCGTCCACCCACGGACCGGCAGCGTTGACCAGCAGCCGCGCCTTCACGCTGCCCTTGAGGTTGGTGTCGAGGTTCTGCAGCTTGATCGTCCAGATGCCGTTCTCGCGCGTCGCCCCGATCACCTTGGTGCGGGTCTGGATGATGGCGCCACGGTCGGCCGCGTCGCGGGCGGTGAGCGCCACCAGCCGGGCATCGTCGACCCAGCAATCGGAGTATTCGAAGGCCTTGCTGTAGCCCGCCTTGAGCGGCCGGCCGATCGGATCGGAGCGCAGGTCGATCGTGCGGGTCGGCGGCAGCAGCTTGCGGGCGCCGAGGTGATCGTAGACGAACAGCCCGAGCCGCAGGAACCAGGCGGGCCGCAGGCCCTTGTGGTGCGGCAGCACGAAGCGCATCGGCCAGATGATGTGCGGCGCCATGGCCCACAGGATTTCGCGCTCGGCGAGTGCTTCGTGCACCAGCCGGAACTCGTAATATTCGAGGTAGCGCAGGCCGCCATGGATCAGCTTGGTCGCGGCTGAGGACGTGCCCGAGGCCAGGTCGCCCATCTCGGCCAGAAATACCGAATAGCCGCGGCCGATCGCGTCGCGCGCGATGCCGCAGCCGTTGACGCCACCGCCGATGACGAAGACGTCGGTGATATTGTCGCGTTTAGGCATATGGCCGGCCGTTCCCCAGACAAATTCGTTATCGTCCGCGAAGATGCTGCGCAACTGGCGGGTGCCATATTTATGCGTTTCGGCGCTTGACCGTCCGATGAACGCGCGCCACCAAAGCCGGACCTGTTCCCGCCTTGTAGAGCGCCATGCTCGACATCTTCAATGTCATCATACCTGTTTTCGCCATCATCGGCGTGGGGTATCTCGCCGTCCGGCTGCGGCTGTTTCCGGCCGAGGGGACCAAGGCGCTGGTCGCCTTCGTCAACAACTTTGCGACACCGTGCCTGCTCTGCCAGGCGATGCTGACCTCCGATTTCAACCGCACCTTCAACCCCAATGTCATCGTGCCGTTCTATGCCGGCGCGCTCTTCTCGCTGCTCTGCGGCGTGCTGATCGCGCGCAACATCTTCAAGCAACATCCCGGCGAAAGCGTCTCATCGGGTTTTTCGGCGATGTTTACCAATACCGTGCTGGTGGGCATTCCGGTGATCCAGCGCGCCTACGGCCCCGCGGCGTTGCCGACGGTGTTTTCCATCATCGCCTTCCATGCGCCGACGCTGATTACGCTCGGCATGCTGATCATGGAGCTGATGCGGCGCGATGGGGCGCCGCTCGGCAAGACGCTGGTGGTGGCGCTGCAGCGTATCGTCAAGAACCCGCTGCTCTGGGGCGTGGTGGTGGGCGCCGTGGGCAACCGTCTCAACATCAAGGTGCCGGAAGCCGGAATGGCGTTCCTGTCGATGATGTCGGCGGCGGTGCTGCCGGCTTCGCTCTTCGGCCTGGGCGGCGCACTCAATGAATACCGGATCAGCGACAGTTGGATGCAGGCGAGCATCAACAGCGTCTTCAAGCTCGTCGTACACCCGACGATCGTCTACGTGCTCGCAACGCAAGTGCTGCACGCGCCGATGGAGTTCGTGCGCTATGCGGTGCTGCTGGCGGCGATGCCGGCCGGTATCAATGTCTACGTGTTCGCGACCTACTACGACCGCGCGGTCAACGTCGCGGCCAATGTCGTCCTGATCTCGACGGTCGCGTCAATCGCAACCATCACCTTCTGGCTCTGGGTGCTCGGGCACTAACCCGACGGCGATCAGCCGGTGACCCGCGAGATTTCGGCGCCGCAGCGGCTGAGCTTTTCCTCGAGCCGCTCGAAGCCGCGGTCGAGATGATAGATGCGGTTGACCATGGTCTCGCCCTTGGCAGCGAGCCCCGCGATCACCAGCGACACCGAGGCGCGAAGGTCGGTCGCCATC
The DNA here is from genome assembly GCA_035564755.1 of Devosia sp. Lineage (GTDB taxonomy): Bacteria > Pseudomonadota > Alphaproteobacteria > Rhizobiales > Devosiaceae > Devosia_A. The sequence goes on from DATMTK010000144.1 coordinate 35,430, forward strand.
ACCTGTGCGCCCTTGAGCGCGGGCACGCCGGTGACCGTCGCGGTCTGTCCCTCGACCCTTATGTCGGCGCCGAAGCGGGCGAGCTCGGCGACGTGCATGAAGCGGTTCTCGAAGATCGTCTCGCGGATGTGCGAGACGCCGTTCGACATCGTCATCAGCGCCATGAACTGCGCCTGGAGGTCGGTCGCGAAGCCGGGGAACGGATCGGTCTCGACGTCGGCCGCCTGGATGCCGTTGCCGTTGCGCTTGATGCGCAGCCCGGCCACTTCGCTGCTGACGTGCACGCCAGCCTGCTCGAGCACGTCGAGCGCCGATTGCAGGTGTTCGGCGCGCGCGCCGCGCAGCAGCACGTCGCCACCGGCCATCGCCGCCGCCATGGCAAAGGTGCCGGTCTCGATGCGGTCGGGGATCACCTCCACGGTCGCGCCATGCAGGGACGTGACGCCCTCGATGGTCAGCGTGCGCGTGCCGATGCCGGAAATCCTGGCGCCCATCGCCACGAGGCAGTTGGCGACGTTGTCGATCTCGGGCTCCATCGCGGCATTCTCGATCACCGTCGTGCCGCGGGCGAGCGTTGCCGCCATCATGATGGTGTGGGTCGCGCCGACCGAGACTTTCGGGAAGCGCACGGTGGCGCCGATCAGGCCGCCCTTGGGGGCCCGGGCCACGACATAGCCCTCGTCGATATCGATCTCGGCCCCGAGCTCCTTGAGGCCATAAAGGAAAAGGTCCACGGGCCGCGTGCCGATGGCACAGCCGCCCGGCAGCGAGACGCGCGCTTCGTGCGCCCGTGCCAGCAGCGGACCGATGACCCAGAAGCTCGCGCGCATCACCGAGACGAGCTCGTAGGGCGCGGTGGTGTCGACGATCTCGCCTGCCTGCAGCGTCATCCGCTGGCCGTCGAAACCGTCGGTCGCCCGGCGGCCGTGCACGGCGATGTCGACGCCGTGGTTCTCGAGGATCTTTTCGAGCTGCTTGACGTCGGCGAGACGCGGCACGTTCTCCAGCACCAGCGGCTCGCTGGTCAGAAGCGAGGCGATCATCAGTGGCAGCGCGGCGTTCTTGGCGCCCGAAATCGGGATCTCGCCCCGCAGTTCGTTGCCACCGATGATGCGGATGCGATCCATGGAAAAATCCCCGAAAGGCGGGCCAAACCCGCGCTGTGCTAGCCCAACTCGACACGGCGCTGCAAGGCAGGGTCGGAAGCGTAACCGAGGTCGATTAAGAACCCTTACTGCCGACCGGTGGCGCCGGCGGCGCCTTGTCCGCGGCCCCCGAACGCGCCCGGACCTGTCCCTTGCGCCGGATGAGATTCTCGCGGAGCTTTGTGGCCAATCTCTGCTCGCGCGCCGCTTTCTCGTCGGCCTTGGACATGGCGGGAACCTCGGATTTTCGCGCTTGCGTCGGCCCAAGGCCTATGGCATCAACCGCCTCGCCTTCAAGGGGCTTCGGCCCGGTTTTAGGTTCTGCTGCAGTAGCTCAGTGGTAGAGCACTCCCTTGGTAAGGGAGAGGTCGAGAGTTCAATCCTCTCTTGCAGCACCACTTTTCTCCCCTGATTGTACGAATCGCGTTTCCGTGTGGTCTCGCGTCGCCGCACGCCCTCCCCCTGTGCAGGAAAGGCACCCTATGCGCATTTCGCTCCCGATGTTGACCGCCGCGTTCGCCCTCGTCGCCCTCCCCGCTCTCGCCGGGCCGGCCGAGACGGCGTTCCTTGCCAAGCTCCCCGGCACCTGGACCGGCTCCGGCGCCATCACCGGCGGCGAAAGCGGCTCCGTCGCCTGCACGCTGACGCTCACGGGCAGCGACAAGATCAATTTCCGCGGAACGTGCGATGCCGGCCAGTTCGGGCCCCAGACCTATTCGGGTGTGCTGACCTATGTCGATGCGGCGCGGCAATATCAGGCGCGGTCGAACGGGCAGACCGTGGTCGGCGTGAAGAGCGGCGGCGGCGTGGTCTTCACCAGCAAGATGAAGACCGTCGCCGGGACCGGCAACTCGATCATGCGGCTTTCGGCGAGTTCGATCGTGATCGACGTCGACATCGTCCGCTCCGACACCGGCGAAAAGCTCAAGTCGCACATCGTCTTCAAGAAGTAGCGC